>QHXL01000408.1:0-1646 GCA_003222935.1 Acidobacteriota bacterium | reverse complement strand
GGCGCCAACCTCGGATACTGTTCCGGTAATCTCCTGTGACTCATAGACTCGTGGCAACAGACTAGAGTCGAGCTCTGACGCTTCGATCATCTCGTTTGACCACTTTCGTTCGGCGACATTTAGCAGAAGAGTGCCGGAAGCATCAGCGACGTCGATTGCCTTATCGCCAGTCAATCGCAATCGAACATAGTCTTTCGGTAGCAACACTGAACGTACCTGTTTCCAAAGCTCAGGTTCGTTGTCGCGCACCCAAAGCATTTTGGGCAGTGTAAATCCTGTAAGTGCAGGATTGCTTGTCAATTCAATAAGTCGTTGCGCGCCAATTTTGCGGGTAAGTTCGTCGCACTGGCTGGCACTGCGCTGATCACACCAAATCAAAGCAGGTCTTATAACTTCGTCACTGTCGTCGAGGAGAACGGCTCCGTGCATCTGCCCCGAGAGACCGACCGCGCTAACCTCGCCTGGGCTCACTCCTTCTTGCGCCAACACCGACCGAATAGCCGCTGCTGATGCGCGCCACCAGTCCGATGGATGTTGTTCAGCCCATCCGGTCTGTGGTGAAACAAACGGTTCGTGTTCGACGGTTGCTGAAAACGCAACGTATCCACGTTCGTGAACTAGCACAGCGCGAGATCCGCCGGTTCCAACATCTATTCCGAGCAGGTACATAAGATACTGGTCACACTGAGAGTCGCAAAAGTGCGCGTATAACGACTTCTAGTTAACTGAAATTGAAATCAACCGGGTCGAGTTGGGTCACACTTCTTAGCACATCCTGACACTTTGCGAAAGACACTTGTTCGCGGTGACAACAAATTATTGAGTTGGCAGCCACCTCTAGGTACTGGTTCAGTTTGGGTCCTTCTCTCAGCCATCTCAGCGTTCTCAGCGTCTGCTTAGAAACTTGATTGTTAGGTCATGTCGGGAGTTTAGTCTTCACTCCGGTAGGAGTGGCATGTTTATAGTAAGGTCATCGATGTCCCGAGGCGCGGTTCGGCGGGCCGGAACGCAACTAGTCTTTAACCACTCAACTTCTTCCCGGCCCGCCGAACCGCGCCGGCGGCTTGTGCTCGAGCGAGGCTATAGACATGCCACTCCTACCGGAGTGAAGACCTGCTTCGAAAGTTTCATCTCGTTATCTGCTTCTCGAAGACTAGCACGGAAACTTTGCGGTCAATTGCCGGGACACCCAAAAAACCGCAGAGACGCGGAGAACACCGAGAATTGCGCAGAGAGTTGAAACCGAACCAGTGCCTCCGAAGTGGTCAAACCAATGCACGGATAGAAATTCTTTGCCTTGACTGATTACTGAGTGGGCCTTAATCTCCCGCACTCGTAAGCAGATCTCCCTTCAAGTCCTGAAAATGTAGAAAAGCTTATGCGAAGACTCTTTATTTTCGCAGGCTTTTGTGTATGACAGCTACCCGTCTTCGTAACTGAATAAAATGAAACAGTGTCCTAAGTGTAATCGCACCTACGCCGACGCTTCGACAACTTTCTGTTTAGAGGACGGCGCCTTATTGTCAGCCCCTTTCCCGACGCAGTTTGGAAACACCGACTCCGACGTGCCCCCGCCGACTGCGGTTATGGACAGTCACGCACCTGCACCAACGCAGCCGTCCTTAGGAAGTGGGAGTCAGTCCACC
>QHXL01000407.1:4228-7096 GCA_003222935.1 Acidobacteriota bacterium | reverse complement strand
CGCGTTCATCTGTGAAGTAAAACCGCCGGGCTCTTTCAGTGCTCATCTGCCACCCGGCAATGGTAATTGATTGATAAGGCTCGATAACCCACTTACTGGAGTTCCAGGCGGAAATGTGGCGTGCGTCAATTGTATTGAGGCCGTCCACAGCGAGGGCCACGGCAACTCGATTGCCAGAAGGATTTCTAATCCTGAGTTCATACTCAGATCCATGCAACGCTTCCACATAAGTCCTTCCCCGGGCGTTATACTCGGCCAAGGGTCTCCCGTTAACCAGAACTTCGAGGTCAAAACCAGGTTGCGGCGGCATCCGTCTGACAGTTTTTTCCTGGCTGGAAATCTGTGCGCTTCCGATCGCCGGAGCCCTTATAAACAACAGTGAAGTGGCGCTAACCCCTAAAACAAAGGCCAAAAGAAACCCCAACGCGCCGAGTGTCAGTCGAAGTCTGCTCATTTCCATCCCTCCTGAAACCGAAAGGTCTGCAGTGTCAGAACGTCAGGCGCCCATCTTTCTTGCGACTGCGTGCATCGGAATGAGTCTGCGATGAGGGTAGGTTGAGATGGGACAGGATTTTCGGTTGAGTAAAATTGTTGAGAACGCTACAATTACGCCCCAATCCGCATGACCAACCAAAAGATCGCCATAGTCCATTTTAAGTGAGGCTTACAAGAGCAGATGGAGTACGCGCTTACAGCAACCAAAAATGAGGCTCGCGCCGGGTCTTACTACGATCGAATCGCCCGTTTCTACGACTTAACGTTCAAGATCAACGGTTACGGACGGTCGTTGGATAAATACTTTGAGAATCATCCGCTTCCGGTTTCGAGAGGTGCGAAGATACTTGATGCAGGGTGCGGCACCGGCTTACTAACGCTGGCCATGCTCCGTGCGATCCGATTCCCGGTTGCGATAACAGCGCTCGACTTGAGCTCAACCTCGCTTGAGGCGGCCCGGAAATCGCTTTACTACAGCCCCGGACGTAAACGTGACGTCACCTTCGCCCAGGGCAACCTGCTATCGCTGCCATTCGCTGACGATTCGCTCGATCTGGTGATTACAAGTGGAGCTCTGGAATACGTCCCTCTGGCGGACGGTATCTCGGAAATCGCTCGTGTAATTGCACCCGGTGGGCACCTGTTACACCTTCCCATTCATCCTTCCGTGGCCGGAACGTTTCTCGAGATTGTCTTCCGCTTCAAGAGTCATCCGCCGAAGGAAGTTAAGGACAAGACTGAACGACACTTCCGCATCGTTCATCAGTATCGTTTTCCGCCACCGCAAGTTTTGGGTTGGAGTAAGACAGCGATCCTGGCGCAGAAGGTCTAGTCTCACTTAACTGGGACCAAACGTATTATTCGGTCGTCATCGCTGGTTGGCTTGCCTCGACCATCGCGATTGGAAGTTGAAAAGTACAAGAACCCTTCTGGTCCTTCCGCGACATCTCTAATTCTTCCGTACTTCGAAATCAGAATCTCCTGGCTAACGGGACGACGTCCGTCGAGCACCACCCGGACCATGCCTTCACCGCGTAGACATCCGAAGAAGTAGTTTCCCTTGAAATCCGGAAAGACCGAGCCCCGGTAGAACATCCCACTTGCTGGCGCACACGAGGGGGTGTATTCGAGTAGTGGCGCCTCGAGACCTTCGCGAGTTTCTTTGTGATGGATCAGAGGCCAACCGTAGTTCTTCGCCTTTTCGACCAGGTTCAATTCATCGCCTCCCTGCGGTCCATCAAAACCACTTGGCCCATGTTCCGTTTGAAACATGAGTCCTGAGCCAGGCTGCCAATCAATGCCTTGAGCATTACGATGGCCATACGACCATATTTCAGGTCGGGCATTCGCCTGGCCCACAAATGGATTGTCGGACGGAACCGTGCCATCGTCATTCAGCCGCAATGTCTTGCCAGCCAATGAATCCAACTTCTGCGCCAGGTCTCTTTTCGTGGCGTCGCCGGTTGTAATGTACAACTTACCGTCGGGACCAAAGCGAACACGACACCCGGCATGAAATTGAGCCGCGGGAATGTTCTCAATAATTACTTTCCGATCAGTAAGTCCATCGGCAGCTTCTCGAAACCGCACTACTCGAACACGAACCCCATCGCCACCATAGGCATAAGAGAGATAAATAAAATGATTTGTCGCAAAATCCGGGTGAAGAGCAACGCTCATCAACCCGCTCTCACCTGAAGGCTCGACGTCGGGCACGATGAAAAGTGGTTTCTGCCTTAGATTTCCGTTTTCAAATACTCGAACACGTCCGGGCCGTTCGGTGAACAGCATCCGACCGTCAGGAGTCCACGCGATAGACCACGGAACCTCTAGTCCACCGACGACCTTCTCTACTTTGAAGCTTGTATTGGTTTGCGAAGATGTTTCGACTTCACCGTTGCCTTGTCCAACTGGCGGATTACTGCACGCCAGTGTCAGAAGAAGAAGAGCAATGGCTAATAGGAAAGTGTTGGATGTCATGCAGTAAACAAAGTCATTTTCCAGATCACATTACATTTTCAGTTGTCAGTTGGTAGGAAATTGAAATTTGTTCTCCAGTCCAGCGATTTGACTTCAATCCGATTAAAGACTGAAAAATGTCAAATGTGATCTGGAAAATGATCAGTGTTGAATGTACTCGTGAAGCAACTTGAGCTCGTCACCTTGTTCACCAATTTCGACGCGCAACAGATCTCGAATCGAGAGCATACCTACCCAGCGCTCGCCATCAACAACCGGCAGGTGACGAGTCCCGATCAACTCCATGCGCTCAAGGGCCTGGTGGGGAGTTTCGTCACACTTGATGACAGCTCGAAGTTCACTCGTGACCTCTCCGACGCTTACCGCGTGCGGATCCCGTCCAGGTACGACAAT
>QHXL01000407.1:3617-4186 GCA_003222935.1 Acidobacteriota bacterium | reverse complement strand
CGTCCAATACACACACCGCGCCAATGTTACGAGCAGCCATAAACTCCGCGGCTACTTGCACCGTGGCAGTCGCTTTCGTGGAATAAGGCTCACGGTTGCGAATGACGTCTCTGATCAGCATCGCATCTGCCTCCTGACTCTGTGGCTGTAGGGTGCGGGCATTATATGCCACAGATTGGAAGGATGAACACATTTGAATCTTTGAGATCGTACTTAGCCAAAGAGACTCGCTTGGGCAGATGGTCGTCGAAACGTCGTTTCATGAGCTTTTTTGTGAGAGGCGCGTTTATTAAAGCCCAGACGCTCGCTGTGGATCTTGAATAGACGTTCTTGCGCCTCCCAATACTGCCCCTTACCTCGCATTCGTTCGCCAAACACACTCGAGTTCATTTTGCCTTCGCGAGCCTCACGAATTCTGTTTAGGACACGATCGGCACGAGTTGGGAGTTTTGCACGCAATTGCTCTTCGAAGTAAGGCGCAACGTTGCCGGGCAGGCGCAGCATATTAATGAAGGCTTGCGTCGCCCCTGCTTCTTTTGCCCGTTTCAATAAAACCGGGATGTCGGTCG
>QHXL01000407.1:0-3604 GCA_003222935.1 Acidobacteriota bacterium | reverse complement strand
TCCGGGAATTACAGGTGCGATACCGATGCCAACACTGATTCCCGCAGCAGCGAGTTCTTCCATAGCGTGGAAGCGGGCCTCAGGAAGCGGAGCGTAGGGTTCGACCGCTCTCGCAACATCAACGTCCGTGAAAGGAATGGTGAAGAAAACCCCGAGGCTGGCGTTGTTCGAGATCTCCTGGAGCACGTCGATGTCGCGACGAATCAGTGCCGACTTGGTAATGATACCGATTGGCTGTCGAAATTCGGCGCAAACTTCCAGACATCGTCGTGTCAGTTTGTAACTACTTTCGAGCGGTATATATGGATCAGACGTGAATGAAAAGACGATCTCATCGCCTTTCCACGACGGCTTCATCAATTCTTTTCTAAGCAGTTCGGGTGCGTTCACCTTGGCGATAATCTTTCGATCAAAATCGGTCCCGGCGCCATAACCAAGGTACTCGTGAGTCGGTCTGCTAAAACAGTAAGTACAACCGTGGATGCAGCCTCGATAGCAGTTAACCGTGTAATCGAAACCGACATCAGGACTGTTGTTGTGAGTGATGATCTTCCTGGTTTCGGTTTCTTCGAAGACCTCGAGTTTGACTTCCGGAGGTTCGCCTATCCACTCGACAGAATGAGTCAACCAGGGATTCGGAGGATTTTCAATGTAACGCATGAAACGCATACCCCAACGCCTTGAAAAAATTACGAAGAAGTTCTTGCGGACGAAGTCATCGACTCGATGGCTATGAATAGTAGAAACACTTGCACCCCTTCGCCACCAACTGTCTCGGTTAAGCAAAGATAGTCGTTCGTGACTTCGGTGATCTTGCCTTCGTAGATTCCGCCAGAGATGGTCTTGATCGAAACGGGCTCTCCTTTGAATCGTCGAAAGAGATTTTCAGCATGCTGTCCTGCCATAGTTACTCCATGTCGTCTGTAATTGGTTGGGGCGAAAGTGTAGGGGCGTCTCTGTCTGACCAGGTTACGAAGAAAAAACGATACTTATCCGGGTCCTGCAACGTCAGAAAGCGCCCGCCCCAACCTTCGTCAACTGGCGGCTGGATATCGCGCAACGTGTTTTTGACTTGTTCGTAAAACGAATCCACGTCGTCAACCCCGATGAAGAAATGAACTCCACGTCCTCTTCGTAGCATCGTCTCCAGCTGTTGGACCACTGTTATTTTCAACGAGCCCACTTTAAACGTTGCCGTGGGTGGCTCGGCGTCGATATTTATGGATTCTCGCTCGAAACCCAGGACGCCTTCATAAAAGCCGACCGATTCTTCGAGGCTGTTAACTTCCAAAAACAGTAAATCCAAACCCGTTGCGTTCATCTTTTTATTCAATGATCAGATAAATCCCGTAGGCCCCGGTGAAGATCACAGACCAAAACGCTATCTCCTGGATGCTGGTGTGATCCTTCAAACGATTGGTGATTGGCAACGATTTGTTAAGGGCTCTCATGGCAGAGCGTGCCATCAACACGCCAAATCCCAGGACCAGCACTGCCAAAATCGCGAGCGGCCACAAGAACCAGATCCATTGGAAACGCACCAGCATCAGGAGAAAGAAGCCCGCCAGCAAACACAAAAGCGAACTCAGGCAGTAACCAAAAACTCCGACGTCAGGAGCTGTTGGTTGTGTGACTGGCACATACCGGGTCGAGGGAGCGTCCTGCCTTCTGCTGCGATCATAGTCACGACGAGACGATGGATCCTTCAAAACTCCATAAGCCTCATTTAACAGCTTCATCATCGCTTCGCTGCCACCTAGATCGGGATGATGCTTGGCCGCTTCTCTTCTGTATTGACGATCGATGTCAACTTTCGACGCAGCCTCGTCGACACCAAGCACGCCATAGTAGTCTTTGTCACGGTCAGACGATTTCATGCAGTCGCTCGATTCTAGGGGCGCGATTTTCGTTTGGCAACGAAGGATATTTGGCGATCGTCGAATTGGATGAACATTTCCAATTGCCAATTGCCGATTTTCATCGATGATTTCGCTAAGCTTGGCCTCGTGCTTTCGCTGCTGTTGACCTATCAGTTAAATCGGCAATTGGAAATTGGAAATCGGCAATGGATTCAATTAGCACTATACTTCCACCTATGTCATTCAAACCCGGAGACGATTTGGTGTTTCAACTAGAGAGTGGGTATGGACTGCTGCGCATACTCGCAGTTGAAGGTGAGGGCAACGAGACAGTCTGGCATCTAATGGCATACGACGATTTCTTCCCCGATGTTGAATCAGCCGAGGCGGCACTTGCGAGCGGCAATGCGCTGCCGGTTCGAAAGCCACACATGGCGTTGACCAGTCGTACCTTTGAACGCACGCCAACCGCCGTCCTCGGAAATCGGCCCGTGTCTGATGATGAACTCGTAGAATTCAGGAAATGGGCGGAGTCTGATCGACACGTCTCAGATCGCTCAGCACTGCTACTACTGGGAATCCGCTGAATATCATTTACCGCGACACGGTAAAAGCACTCTACTTATACGTAACTTCTTTCAGCAGGGTGTCGTTGGGATCGACTTGAACTCGGGTGGGCTTTGCTTTCACTCGAAGATTCTGAGTCGAGGTTTTGGCGGTTGGAGTAAAACTCATCGTCACTGTCCCAGCAGTTGTCTCAATCACAACCGGAATAGGATCCATGAATGCACCACCACTCTGTGACTGGTTCACTGTTACGCTGATACTTCGCTGTTTTTCTAACCACTTCCAACTCACTTCGTACTGCGGGTGACCGCTATCGTAGATCCAGCGATTAAAAAAGGGCTTGAGATTACGACCGGAGGCTTTTTCAAATGCCTTACGCAGATCTTCTGTATCAGCGATCGAGTGGGTATGCGCTTGATAGTAGAGTCTTACACCACGAAAGAACGCCATGTCGCCCAACTGCGTGCGTAACATGTGAAGCACCCAGGCGCCTTTTTGATAGTTGTTTGCATTGAGCAACTTGAAAAGATCTTCGGTGTCGCGATCGTGAATAGGTAGCCGACTCTTCGTTTCAAACGCCAGGACCCTCTCGGCGGCCTCCTTCATGTATTGGCGAAACGATTCTTCCCCATCGTACTTCTGTACAAACAACCCTGAGAAGTAGGTCGCAAATCCTTCGCTCAACCACAGGTCGGCCCAGGTTGACTCCGTTACCGAGTCGCCAAACCACTGGTGTGCTATCTCATGAGCAATGACTCCCTCAGTTCCGGTTGGAATGCCAAAAGGTATGCTCAGTTTGGCCGTTGGTTTCGCGTTGAACAGGGTGCTCGTGAAAACGATAGCACTCGAGTTCTCCATGCCTCCAAAACGAGTCGCACCCACGATGAGCGCAAGTTTGTCGTAAGGATATGGACCAACAGTTTGACTAAACAGCTGAAGCGCCTCCACGGATGGAGCAAAACCTTTCGGCGCGTAGTCTCGATCAGAATGAGGAACGTAATACACCAGCGGTGTTCGCGTAGATTTCTCAATGCTGCGACTGAAGAAATCGCCGACTCCTATGATCATGCAATACGGTGGAATCGGCGAACCCTCAGAATAGGTCCACGTCCTCATTCCACCTTCAGTTCGAACGGATTTCACCAGGCGACCATTCGCCACCACCAGGTTCTCATTCG
>QHXL01000406.1:3628-4920 GCA_003222935.1 Acidobacteriota bacterium | reverse complement strand
TGTTCCCTGGCTCAACCGCCCCACAGCAACCAGCAAAGCCGCGATACCTCGACACCTCACTTACGTTGGACCAACGCGTCGACGATCTCGTCTCACGCATGACGATTGAAGAGAAGGTATCGCAGATGATGAACGCCGCACCTGCGATTCCACGTCTCGGCATCCCCGAGTACGACTGGTGGAATGAGGCGCTGCACGGGGTCGCTTTCGGGATCGCGACAGTATTCCCCCAAGCTATCGGTCTCGGTGCGACTTTCGACTCGCAACTGATCAGCCGCGTCTCGACTGTCATTTCGGAAGAAGCGCGCGCTAAGTATCACGAAGCTCAGCGGCACGGGAATCGAAGCCGGTTTAGTGGCCTGACGTTCTGGTCGCCAAACATCAACATCTTTCGCGACCCGCGCTGGGGTCGCGGTCAGGAAACCTACGGCGAAGATCCTTACCTCACTAGTCGACTGGGAGTCGAATTCGTGAAGGGCCTGCAGGGTGATAATCCAAAGTATCTAAAAGTCGTATCAACGCCGAAACATTACTCCGTTCACTCCGGTCCCGAGCCCGAGCGTCATCGTTTTGACGTCGCTGCCTCTGAGCGTGATATGCGCGAGACATACTGGCCGGCGTTCCGCGCTACTGTCACCGAAGGCCGGGCCGAATCGGTGATGTGTGCCTATAACCGCGTGAATGGCGAGCCCGCCTGCGCCAGCACGCATCTGCTCGGCGATCTGCTGCGTGGTGAATGGGGCTTCTCCGGCTACGTCGTTTCTGATTGCGGGGCCATCGACGACATTTATAAACGTCACCATTTTTTGAAAACCGCTGAAGAGGCTTCAGCACTGGCTGTTAAGAGAGGGACCGACCTCGAGTGCGGCGACTCTTACAAATCACTTGTTAACGCGGTGAAGCAGGGTTTAATCGCCGAAACCGAGATCGACCGTGCTGTCAAACGACTGTTTACGGCGCGCTTCCGCCTCGGGATGTTCGATCCGCCCGAGATGGTCCCTTACGCACAAATTCCCTTCTCCGCAAACGACTCGCCCGCACATCGACAGCTAGCCCTTGAAGCGGCGCGGGAATCGATCGTGCTGCTAAAGAATGAGCAGAACCTGTTGCCTTTGCGGAAGTACCTCAAGTCAATTGCGGTGATTGGTCCAAACGCTGACGATGTGCCGGTGCTGCTGGGAAACTACAACGGACAACCATCACGCGCGACAACCCCCCTCGCCGGTATTCGATCTCACGTATCGCCCGCTACGAGAGTGGTCCATGCAATCGGGACGACGCTCACAGATGTT
>QHXL01000406.1:0-3614 GCA_003222935.1 Acidobacteriota bacterium | reverse complement strand
CTTTGCGCGATGCCGCGGGAAAGCCAGGTTTAAGTGCTGAATACTTTGCGAGCCGCAACCTCGAAGGTACGCCCGCTCTAAAACGAGTCGATGAATCGGTAAACTTCGATTGGGGAATGTTACAACCAGCGCCCGGCCTCCCTGTTGACAATTTCTCAGTGCGCTGGACAGGCAAACTCACGCCTACCGTCTCGGGAAAGTATCGTCTCGGCGCGATTGCCGACGACGGCGTTCGCGTCTATCTCGATGGGAAATTAATCGTGGAAGACTGGACTGAACATGCTCCAACTACGGTTACTGCCGAAGTCACTTTGCAGGCCGGCAAGAGTTACGACGTGAAGATGGAGTACTACGAGAGTCAGATCGGAGCTGTAGCCAGGTTGGTCTGGCAACCTCCGGCGATCAAAGTCGCCACACCCTATGCCGAGGCTGTGAACGTGGCGAAGCAGGCAGACACAGTAGTGTTAGTTCTGGGACTATCATCGAAACTCGAAGGCGAAGAGATGAACGTAAGTGAACCCGGTTTCCTTGGTGGTGATCGCACAGAAATCGCACTCCCGGCGCGCCAGGAAGGACTTCTTAAGGCAGTTGCTGCGACCGGCAAACCGATCGTGGTTGTGCTCCTGTCCGGCAGCGCTTTGGCAGTCAACTGGGCCGATACTCACGTGGCGGCGATCGTCCAGGCATGGTACCCGGGCGAAGAAGGAGGCGCTGCAATTGCCGACGTACTTTTTGGTGATTACAACCCGGCGGGACGTTTGCCCGTGACGTTTTACAAATCGGTGGACCAGTTGCCGCCATTCGAGAATTACGCAATGGACGGCAGAACTTATCGCTTCTTCACCGGCGCACCGCTATATCCGTTTGGCCATGGTCTAAGCTATACAAACTTCAAGTACTCTGGTCTCAACGTGTCGTCGCCCCGTGTCGCAGCAGGTGAATCCGTGACGGTAAGTGCGACGGTCGAGAACTCAGGAAAGCGCGAAGGCGATGAAGTAGTGCAGGTTTATATCAGCGACGTCGAGGCATCGGTGCGCGTTCCGATTCGTTCGCTCGCCGGAATAGAGCGCATACATCTCCAGCCAGGCGAGCGCCGAGTTGTGAGTTTCAAAATCGATCCGCGCCAACTGGCGGTGATCAGAAACGACGGCCGCACAGTAGTTGAGCCAGGCAAGTTCAACGTGACAATCGGCGGAAAACAACCGGGATTCACGGGCACTGCCGACGCCAAAACGACCGGGATTGTAGAAGGAAGTTTTTTGGTAACCGGGACAGCGACTGAATTGCGACCATAGTCGACGGCGTCCGTCACTTCAAAGGACGAGTGCTGGAAACACGCACGGAATACGATCCCTTTTCTTAGTAACTCTGCGTCTTGCTCAGCGTTCTCTGCGTCTCTGCGGTTGAGAATGGGCCGAGTCTTTTTTAACCGCAGAGGCGCAGAGAACGCTGAGGTTGCGCAGAGAAGGACCCAAAGTGAACAAGTACCTTTTAGAAAAACTTACTTGCTGCGCCTTCCTCGAATGAACTAGAGTAACTCTTCCCCGCCTAATCTCTTTATCCGTCGAAGGCTAATGTTCTCTATGCTGTGTTGTCGTCTAAACAGAGTGAGTCGATCGCTACTGTTTGCTCTGACCTTACTGCTATTTTCGCTTTCGTCAGTTCATGCCGAACGCCTTCCGCTTCGTTCATTCACGATTGCTGATGGATTGGCAAACAACGAAATTAACCGGATTGTCAGGGACTCACGCGGTTTCCTCTGGTTTTGTACCGCGAATGGTTTGTCGCGGTTCGACGGTTACTCATTTACAAACTTTGGTACTGAGCAAGGGTTACCTCACCCGGTAGTTACAGACCTTCTCGAGACTCGTTCAGGTGATTACTGGGTTGCGACTTACGGTGGCCTGGTCCGTTTCAATCCGCGCGGAACTCCTATCAATCATGTGTACTCGGTGGACGAAAACCCTTCCGTCCCTCCGATGTTCTCAGTTGTCCCATCCGACGATCTCGATCGCCGTGCGAAAGCGATATCCGTGCTTTTCGAAAGTCATGACGGGACGGTCTGGTGCGGAACGTACAAGGGACTGTTCCGATCAACGGGAAGTAACGGCCCTCTAGAACTGCATTCCTTCGAGTTGGGCTTGCCGAGTGGCACTCCCGAGTATCCTGCCGTCAAAGATCTTATCGAAGATCAGTCCCAATCGCTTTGGATAGCTACGTCACTTGGACTGTATCGACGCTGGCCCGACGGTTCAGTTGCTCGTTATACAAAAGAGGATGGGGTTCCTGATCACAACATAAGTGATCTGTTGAAGGACAGTCGGGGCCGTCTGTGGGCCGCTACGTTAGCGGGTGGCTTCTTTGAGTTCACTGCCGATGGTTCTCATTCGCCACCGTCCTTAATTCGCAGCTACAGATCGACCGACGGGTTGACGACCGATTGGGTCTTTCAACTCTTCGAGACCTCCTCTGGCCAAATAAAAATTGCCACCAACAAGGGACTTGCCGAGTTTTACCCGGAGAGTGCGAAACAGTTAAGACCGTTGAGGCTCTACACCACGACTAACGGACTTTCTTATCGTGAGATCAATGCGTTGGCTGAAGACTCGGGGGGTAATCTCTGGCTTGGGACTGTTTCGGGTGCGATGAAACTCGCTCGCGATGGTTTTATAAGTTATGGAGAGAGCGACGGACTGAATTGGGTGGGAGCGATCCTTGAAGATCAGAACGGAGGCATCTGTTTTCGAGGTGAGGTGCGCGGTGATCAAAATGCGACAGTATTCAATGGCGCACGTTTGAATATGGTCGGATCCGATAATTCAAAGTCCTGGCCGCAGTTTGGTAGATACTTCGACGAACGATTCTCATGGTTCGCACCTGTTGCTCTGGGCGTCTATTTTGGCTGGGTCGCCGAAGATGTAACTCTTCAGGCTAGAAATGGAGAGTGGTGGATCGGTGCAAGTGACGGAATTTTCCGTTATGCAGCTGTCGATGACTTCACAAAGATCAAAACGGCGCGTCCGCTTGCACACTACACAGCAACTCAAACCAAGTTAACCTCGCCGCAAATCTATCGACTTTTTGAGGATTCACGTGGCGACATTTGGGCTTCGTCGGTCGCCGCACCAAATGGTTTTTCGCATTGGGACCGAGCCACTGACACGTGGGAAGCTTTAGGTAATACCCCGGGCTTTCCTTCATTTACCGATCAAACCGTTAACTCAATTGGCGAAGATCGAGCCGGCAATATCTGGGTAGGATTCAATACCGGAGTTGCCCGTCGGCAGCAAAATAGATGGAAGTTCTTTGATGCAAAGGACAAGTTTCCTCCGGGTAACATACAGCGGATCTACTCAGATAGTATTGGGCGACTTTGGTTAACTTCGGGGCGCGGCGGTCTCATTCGTATCGACAATCCTGACGCAGAGAGTCCAACGCTCATCAACTACACAACTGCCGATGGTCTCTCAAGTAATCAGCTCGACGTCATCGTCGAAGATTTGCAAGGCGATATTTATGTCGGTTCGGATCGCGGACTGGATCGACTAAACCCAACAACCGGAAGAGTGAAGCACTATTCGGTCGCGGATGGACTGGCCCCGGGCACAACTTAC
>QHXL01000412.1 GCA_003222935.1 Acidobacteriota bacterium | reverse complement strand
TGCTCGCTGGGCCAGTTGCATCATTCGAGCGTTAGCGTAAGTCAAAACCAATTTCTGCAGAGGCCCACCCAGCACAAATTCCCGACGAAACTCCTCCATTCGGATACGTAACGCGTTTCCACCGACCGTGGCAACGGCCCAGTACCCAGTTTTCGGAGCATCCAACAGCGCAGTTAACCCCAAAAAACCATCGCTGCCGATGATTGAAACTCCCGACGAAGCGCCGTCCTCTAAAAAATATAGTTGCGAGATAACTACGCTTTCCGGGAAATACAAAAATGAGATTTGTTGGCCCAACTCATAGATGAACTCGCCCGTTGAAATCGAGACAGGCTCCAAATGCGACAGAAGCCGACTAAATTCCGGTCCGGGTAGTCCACTTAAGATCTTGTTAGTTAGCAGGCCCGTAAAGGCGATGTTGTTGCGTGTGTACCCAGGATGCATTCGGGAGGCATCGCCTGGACCGTATTTTATTGAACTGATAATCGTTCCTCCTACCTGCCAGGCTTAGTGTTTGGACCATTCGTATGTGGGGGAGGAGGTACTGCCTGACGTTGCTCGAAATGATCACGTTTTCCGAGTGGGCTGAACATCGGGAGGATCCGAATCAGTAGTAGGGAATCCCCCTAGTCAACGGGAGAATCACTAAGGTTTTTGGCATTTTAATCACTTATTGCTCCCAGGTGGGTTCCCTTCCCTCGGGGTTCGATGACAAGACCGGCTTTATACCGCTGGTCAAGGCAGCTCTACCTATCCAGCTAGTACTTCATAGCTTCGCGCGGCTCTGCCGGGTGACGGAACTACTGGTGGCATCATTAGGTTTAAAGTGCGTCCACGGGGAGTACCATCTTGACTGCAAACCTTTTCACCCGATCGCGAATCCAAGGCGGGACGATCTCTTCCGTTCGCTCTCCCGCTTGCAAAAGCATTCAAGTATTGCTAAACCTCGTAAACGAAATGCCCCTGGGAGAAATCCAATGAAAAAAACATTTCGCATCCTGCTTGCGATTGCCCTGCTGACTTCCCTTTGCACTCCACTCTTAGCTGACACAATTCGACTTAAGGACGGAAGCGTCCTCCGTGGTCGAGTGATCGGCTTCAAGGATCAGCAATTCACGATCTTGATTGGTGGTACAGCAAAAGGGCGGCGTGGCCAAACTACGGTTTACGTGGAAGACGTCGAATCGATCGAGTTTGATTCAACTCCGGGATCAAATACCACCTCGGACGAATCCGTCGCCCAGAACAATCCTCCGGTGAACTCATCACCGCGTCCGCAAAATAATCCTTCAGACACCTCGATGCCCAACACGAGACCGTCAGACCCGGGCGCGATGTTGCCAACGAGCGCGAACCCAACCTTCTTTACAATCAAGGTTAGCGTCCGTGCTGATAATTCAAATAACGGATGGACAAATAGCGGCCTGGTTGTTCGAAAGGGACAAAGGTTGAAGATCAGTGCCTCGGGTCGAGTCTCGATTGGCAGGGGCAGATACTCGACTCCTGCGGGTGTGGCCACGGCAGCAGACAACGACAAGCTAATGCGCAACGAATCGACCGGTGCGCTAATCGCCGTAATAGGCGACGATAACGACGATTTTATTTTGATCGGCCCGCGTCGCGACTTTGTTGCACAACGCGACGGAGTGCTTTTCCTGGGTGTAAATGAAGGCGATTTGGCGGATAATACCGGCACCTACGACATTGTTATCGAGGCGGAAGCTGGCGTCGGCACAATCCGACCCGAATAGGCGCGAAAGCTTGGGAAACGTCGACTAACCTCGACGCATCAGACAATTGAATTGCCTTTCTCTCGGTTAGTTCGGATGGTGCTTACCGCCGCAACCTCTCGAAACACTAGGCAGGAGTTCGACATTATGAAATTCCATCGATCCTACCCATTTTTTAGTTTTGCTCTGATTCTCCTACTGCTTGTGGGTGCAAATCTAAGCCTGGTCAAATCGCAATCGCGGCGCCAACCACCGACGACAAACGAAAAGAAAAACAAACGGCCTGGAGAGACAAAAGAAGGTGAGAAGCCGAAAGAAGAACCGGTTCCTGCTGATATTGTTCCGAGCAAACCCCAGGATATCGAAAAGTTATCGATCACTACTCAGGTAGTTAACGTCGATGCCGTCGTCTATCACAAGAAGACCGGGCAGATCGTAACCGGACTGAAGAAACCAAACTTCGCTCTCTTCGCTGATGGGGTAGAACAGACCATTACAAACTTCTCGACGCCGGAGGCGCCGATCACCGTCGCGATGGTTGTTGAGTACAGTAAGTGGACCGAGGACCTTGGGTTAGCGGGAAGCGGCGGATACGAACCGGGTACTTACGAAGTGATTCGCCCGATGGCGATGTTTCTGTCGCAATTCATTAAGCCACCTGACGACTATGCTTCAGTCGTCGCGTTTGATATCCGGCCGACGCCGTTAACCGACTTTACCAACGATCCTGGTCGGCTTAGTGCGGTGGTCAATCTCCTGTTGAGAAACCAGCCGGCATTCCGGGAAACGAACCTGTTTGACGCACTGAAATTTGTGCTGGTAGGCGGTCGAGGTGATTCTGTTGTGCTCGATGAAAACAAGAGCGACAAGTCTGACTATTCAGGATTGGTTTCGGTGCAAGGCAGACGTCGTGCAGTGATTCTCATAGCATCGGGTATCGATACTTTTAGCAGAATCAACTATAGCGACGCGCGCAAGGTTCTCCAGAACTCAGGTATCCCGGTTTACATCGTCGGCACTGCGAACATGTTCAAGAAGAAGTACGGCGATCAATTAGGTGCGACTGACGGCCTCCTGGGCCAACCTGGCAGAATGACATTCTTGCAGGCCGACAACACCTTGACGACATTCGCGAAGGAGACTGGAGGCGCTTTTTTCCCGTACACCTTTGAAGGCGAGATACCAAAAATCCTGCAAAATATTAACGCACTTTTGCGGAGTCAATACAGTTTAGGGTTCAATCCTGGCGACGCGCAGGATGGGAAACAGCACAAGCTGAGAGTAAGCGTCGACGTAAATGGCGACGGCACTTACGACGATAAGGAGTACTTCGTGCAGTCGCGTCAGTTCTATAACTCTCCGAAACCACCAACGGCAAAGAAAACTGACTGAGTAGCGGTGCGCAGGTTTTTAAGGGCAACGAGTGAAGTGCACTCGTTGCCCTTTTTGTTGCGCGAGTCCGCGTTCCGCCTAACAGAAAATAGAGCAGGTCAGAATCTTAGCCGCAGGGTTTACGCCGATGAACGCAGATTTGATGCTGAACAATCTCTCCGTATCTGCGGAGAGCTGCGTAAATCTGCGGCCAAGATCCTCTACACACCATAAACTCGCAGGCGAAACTCATCATTAAACGCGACAAACTCTGCTTTGCGACCCGAAAATCGTTTTGCTTCACTTAGCAACTTCGGTAAACCATGCATTGGAAGCTTCAACCCGTACGCTTCACTCTTCAACAACGCCGCAAGTTGAGGATTGAGTTGTTGAGGAATGCCATACCGAATCGCTTTTTGCGCGAGAGGTGAAAATCCGAGGCTTCGTCGTGAGTTAACAAACTCGAGCGAATGGTCGAAGATATGTATCCGGCTGGGCTGATCCCGCAAGTTCGTAAGCGCCTCGGCCACAACACCACGATGATAGTTAGCTCTCGCAGGCACCGGTGATGGCTCCGCTTCTTCTGACGTGACTCTCGGACGAACTTCACGTAGATCGCAGTAACGACCGATGAACCGCGTGAGTGACTCGTATACGGTAAATAAGTTTCCGCTGATCTTCTCCTTTTCAATCACCGGCGATTGCAGTGAGTCTCCTGAAAAACGAGTTGCCATCACCGCCGCTCGCGGCAACAACTCCGCGACGCGTTCGTCGTAGCCAAACAGGAGCATGCCTGCAACAGTTGGCACTGTGTCACGACTATCGGTGGTTGCGAGAAGTAAGTCTCGTTCCAATACATCACTCGTGGGATAACCAACTGCACTTGCCTCTTCAAAAGCCCCACCTTCAAATTCACGCAGGAAGCTCCAGAGATGTGCTTCATCAATGTCCGCAATTGATGCTCCGAGTGCCGGAACGTTTTCGTAACGAATTGGACGAGACTCATCTAACAAGGAAGAAAGTTCTTCACGCGATGCTTCGCGTTTTTCTGCGCCGATCCGAATATAGAAGCGACCGTCTTTTGTGCGGTAAGGCCTCCGCTTCCCTTCTATGTCCAACGCTACGATGCGCCGTCCGTTATCCAAGGCAACACGATCGATAAATGGTACAAGAGGCGGTTGAATATCCTCCCGACAAATTCTCACCAACTCGTCCTGCACACTCTCCGGATCATCGACACCTTCAACCCGAAGTTGATCGTTTACGCCAAAGACAATTACACCTCCACCAGTATTGGCGAGCGCCACTATCTCCTGCGCGATCTTTTCGGTGTTTGAGAGTTTGACCTTAAGTTCAAGAAAAGTGTCTTCGCCACCGCGAACGAGACGAAGTAATTCAGTTCTTGATGTCTGGGGAGCCGGAGTAGAGAGGATGTACTCCTGAAAGGAACGTTCCGTCGTCGGTTCGTGACGTTGGTTGCTGCGAAATCTTCTGCGAGCCATTTGTGTATTGACGGGGCTCTTTGCGACCCGCCCGGATGTAAGCCCACGCTCAACATCACTGGATTTTTTCAAACTTCATCGAAAGTGTACCTCATGTCCGATACGCGTCTGTCTTGTCGTGACTGAACTTAGGGCGACTTGATACGACAGCCGCGACAAGCTGAAGCATATCGGACATTATCAATCCATCGGTTCTTTCACTACCTCGAGAATGTCAATCTCGCGACGCTGTAGTGAACGTCCCTGAAAGTTGATCAGCACAAAATAGAGGCCAATCGAAACCGCAGCGCAGACCGCCAGCACACCATACTCAACCAGTAAACTTTCCATGTAATAACCTGCGACCGTGGCGCTGAGTGGCGGAATGGTCAGCAGCAGGATAGCTGGAATAAGCAAAAGACCGGCGACGCCTGAGACGTTGAGGCGTTTTCCGAATTGCATGCGTCTCGGGAAACTGATCGAAAACCAATTTCCTATTACCGACATCAGCGCGGCAAAACTTATGAAGCTCAAACTTACGAACAAGAGCGTTTCCAGCTTGATGTCGCGAAAGACAATCGCATTGATAACGAGCAGCGCGATCGAGAAGAGTAACGCGACAATGCT
>QHXL01000411.1:9666-11535 GCA_003222935.1 Acidobacteriota bacterium | reverse complement strand
TACCCTGTCGATAAGGCCTTTTCTCATATCTTCGGAACCGATCGCGGTGATCCGGGAATTGAACGCGCGTTGTTCGGTGTACAAAGTGCGGCGATGCCCGAAGCGTGGGATGTAGTTAAAGGTCGCGCCCTCGAGTTTAAAGGCAACCAGGATGTTCGACTGACGATCGATCGCACTTTACAACTTACTGCCGTCGAACAATTGAAAGGGAAACACGGCGCGGTCGTCGCTCTCAATCCTCAAACCGGCGAAATACTTGCGCTTTACAGTGAGCCTTCATATAGCCTGAAGGAAGTTGAGGACGAAGCAACATGGATTCGCCTCGAAGCTAATCAAGAGCCGCGCACTCGGCGCCTACTACATACCCGGATCGACGTTTAAGACAGTCACCATGATTGCAGCTTTTCTTGCGGGCATGCAGGACACTGAATTTACGTGCTCAGGCGGTGGCTACTACGCCGCCCAGGGAGCAAACCCGATCTTCGACGACGGAGGTGCAGGTGAAGTGCACGGGCACATCGGCATCGATAAGGCTTTTGAAGTTTCGTGCAACCAGTACTTCGCGCAGATGGGTGTGAAGCTTGGAACTGAACGTTTGAAGCAAGCAGCTCAACTCCTGGGAATTGGCGCGTACGACACTCCTTCAGAAGCTTTACGAGGGCGGAAGGAACCTGAGATATGGGCCGCGAGCAACGACGCAGTTAAACGCGCTCTTGCTCCGCGTGAAGCCACAATCGTGACTGGAAAAGGTGTCTCGAGATATGACCTCGCTTTGATGGGCTACGGGCAGGGCTATGCCGGACAGATGACACCGTTACAAATGGCGCTCGCCGCAGCTACGGCGGGGAACATGGAAGGCAAGTTGATGAAGACGAAGATCGAGTTCAATCAACAACCGGAAATGTTCAAGCAAGTTCTTCCCGTCGCATTGGCAGCCCGAATTCGAGAGATTATGAACCTCGTGACTGGAGGTGCGAGTGGTACGGCGCGTGGAGTCTTTGCACCTGTGAAGGCTGCGGGAATTAATGCAGGAGGTAAGACTGGAACCGCGCAGAAGGTAGTGCCTGTTTACGATGCGAAGACCGGCGAACCAAAGACCCGACACAAAGTCGAGAAGGATAATCGCGGCAACATCATTCGCGAGTATGACGAAGTGATCATGGACAACGAGAACCCCAGGATTGACGGCTGGTTTCTCTGTCTCGCTCCGATTGAAAAGCCTCAAATTGCAATCGCAGTAATCGTAGAAGGCGGCGGTTACGGATCACGTTCAGCGGCGCCTATCGCGGCGGCATTGGTTTTGAAGGCACGTGATCTGGGTTACTTCGGCGGGAGTAGAGCGCCAGTTGCTACTCCGGCACCAAGGAGACTGCGGACGAACTAATGGCTTATCTCTGCGCTCCCTCTGCGTTCTCTGTGTCTCTGCGGTTATTTTGGGGCCGAGTCCAGTTAACCGCCGAGACGCAGAGAACGCAGAGAACACGCCGAGGGCCTAACAGGAACCAATCGTGAAAAACCGCGCATCATCACATCTCCTCCTGATTTTCATAATTCTCGGTCTCGAGATCACCGGCTATCTCGCTGTGCACCGGGCCGCCTTACTGCGTGGTTACGAAACTTCAACCATTGGCGCGGTTCGCGACTTGCTAATGTTTGTACCACTGGTCGGCTTGGTCCTATGGCTTTCACGCTCGATGCGTTTCGCAGGCAACTGGGTGCTGTTCACCAGCGCCATTCTACTATTCTCATTCGGCATGCTGATTCAGTATCGCCTTTACAGCGACCCTGAATACAACGCGCGTAACAAGTCTGCTGCTCGTGAAGAAAAGATGTCAGCGCTACGCATGCGCTACATCATGGAGAACTACG
>QHXL01000411.1:6321-9594 GCA_003222935.1 Acidobacteriota bacterium | reverse complement strand
TCGTTGTCGAATGCGTTGACCTCCAGCTACACCTGGATCCCTGTCTTTTCCTTTATCACCTTTGCACTCGCGTATGCGTTTTGTAGTCGCGATGGTTTTCTCCTTTGGCTTCAGCGGAACAGTTTCATCATCGTGCTGTTGACCCTGGTGCCATTGGCCGCAGCGGTGGTGACGTCCAGTGCCGGTAAAGCGCTCGGCAACATGACGCCATGGGAGCCCTCGAAGATTCCCTTCCTTGTCGGCTTCGCGGGCATACTAACTGCACGTTACAAAGATCTCGCCGAAACCTACTGGGGAATTCCCCGTGCGCGCGACATCGTTCCACTACTGGTAATGGCGGCCATGCCCTTTGTTCCGTTCTTTGCTCTTAAGGACTTCGGACAGATGTTGATCTTCAGCGGCGCCTACACAACGCTCTACTTGATTGCGGTGAGACGCTGGCCACAATTACTTCTTTTCGTTGGTTCCGTCCTTTTAGTGATTGGAATACTGGTCGTGGGCGCCTTGCCGCGGGATATCCAGGAAAAGGTTCCGCTACTGCCAACAATCGCCAGGCCGGTAAGCGCTGCTCTTCCGTCGAGAATTCAACAACGCTTCCATTTATGGCTGGACGGTTTCGATCCACCGTCGCCCGAAGTCTCCTGGTGGAAGAAAGACTACCAGGAAGCGTTGAGCAGCGACCCGACGATGAAACAACTTGCCGACCAGAGCCCGGCCATGCAGAAGACAGTCAATGTCGATATTTGGTTCGACAAACTTGCCTTCCAGCCGGCCCAGGCTGTTTTTGGAATTGCGTCAGGCAGGACCACGGGTCGAGGTTTGGGGTTGGGCTATCCCGAAGTTATACCAATCGCCGACTCTGACTATGTCTATGCCGCTATCGCAGAAGAGACTGGTCTAGTCGGAGGAGCAATTGTCATCCTGGCCATTATTGTCTTCGTCATCGCTGGTGTTCGCACTTCGCTTGAGTCGCGTGATATGTTTACCAAGCTTTGCGCGGCTGGTCTGACTGCCTTCGTCGGGTTTCAGGCTCTGGTGAACATGGGGGGTATCGTTCGTGCACTACCAATGACCGGCATCACGCTACCGTTCGTCAGTCACGGTGGTTTTAGTTTGATTACAAGCTTTGCGATGCTTGGTATGCTAATGGCGTTTTCGAGTCGTAATGCACGCGACCGAGTAATCGCCGAACGACCTACAGCTAAGAGTTCCTCTCCCGTCAAGTTGGAGGCAGTTGAATGAGCAAAAACGCGAAAGCCTTCACCATCCATTCCGCATCACTATCCGACCGTGGTCTAAACGAACGTCGACCCCTTAACGAAGATTCTTTTCTGGCAGACCGCGAACGGTCGATCTTTGCTGTGGCCGATGGGGTTGGCGGCGCCGAAGCCGGCGAAGTTGCTTCACAGACTGCCATTGAAGTCCTTGATGAAGCGTTTCGACATCAGACGGATGGCGCTGACGTCGAGGACCTGATGGAGCTTGCTATCCAGCGGGCAAACGCTTCCATTCATCAGATGGCCCAGGATCACGTCAAGTTTTCAATGATGGCTACCACCATTGTTGCGCTCCACGTGAAGGATAATGTCGCGACCTTTGGTCATGTGGGCGACTCGCGTTTGTACAAGCTCACTCCAGACGGTCATCTGCACCGCGAAACTGAGGACCATTCGATCGTCGAAGAAGAAGTGCGGGCCGGCAGAATGACACCCGAACAGGCGGCTAATCATCCGAGTAAGAACGTGATCAGCCGGGCACTTGGCGCCGAGGACGGCGTCGAAGTCGACATGAAGACCATTGAAGTCGAGGAAGGTACCGAGTTTGTTCTTTGTACCGATGGTATCACCGAACTCAGACAATTGCTGGTCTTGAATGACGACCTGGAAGACGTCTGCGCACAGCTAAAAGAGAGATGTTTTGAACGTGGTGCTGAAGACAATCTCACGGTAGTACTCGTTCGAGTAGGAGATCGGATAAGCGCCGGCGACCGGATTGAGGATCTCGAGCCAACAATCACCCCTGATACTCAGCCGATCTTTCAGACAGAGTCAGCTGTAGCAACTGGTAGAAATACGTTGACTGCGCCCTCGCGAATCGCCTTCCCTGGACCTTCGACTGAGGCGAATGTTACGAGACCACAGGAGAAACTCAACGTGGCGGATCCGAGCACAAAAAAGGGCGGCGGTGGCGCCGCACGTTTGTTCCTTTTCCTTTTTGTACTGGTTTTGATCGCGGCAGCGTTTTACGCCGGTGCACGTTATCGAGAGCGCATTCCGTATCTAGCCAGTCTAGCCACTCAAGCCAAACCTACTCCGACACCTGAAGCAAGCCCGAAGCCTGTAGAAGAAATTTTCGTGCAGTTCGAGCGCGCCCGACGTGAGGTCGATCGAGATCCACGCGCATGGCTGACCGGCGATGTCACCAAGGAGTTGGTGAACTCGAAAGTGCAAACGGCCCTCGAATCGCCTAATCCAGA
Organism: Acidobacteriota bacterium; assembly: GCA_003222935.1. Classification (GTDB taxonomy): domain Bacteria; phylum Acidobacteriota; class Blastocatellia; order Pyrinomonadales; family Pyrinomonadaceae; genus PSRF01. The sequence continues at coordinate 7,118 of QHXL01000411.1, read as the reverse complement.
GTTTCTCTATCTCTACGGTCGCGCAAACCTCCTTACTGGAAACACCGATGAAGCCGCGAAAGCGTTCGAAGCCGCGATCGCAAAGTCCGAGGGAAATCCCTCTCCTACCATCGCGACAATCAAGAAAGAAGCAACTCTTGGGCTGGCTGCCGTAAGTCTGAAAACCCTGAAAGACCGCGAAAAAGCACTCCTTCATTACGACGAACTGACCAAACCACCGGCCAACCCACCAGCCCCTTGAAACTGTTCCCTGATCTCTTCGTTTTAGCATCTAAGGGATGCGAATCAGGGCGAACTAATGTCGGAACTCAAACTTCAACAGAGTAGACTTGACGGTAGGTATGACATCGTCGAATGTCTCGGCCGTGGTAGTTACGCCGAGATTTATGTCGCCAACGACAACGCCGCTTCCGACGGTGCGCCAAGAACCATAGTCATCAAAGCTCTAAATACATTCCTGCAAGACGAGCCCGACGAAGAACTTGAACATACGCTAGTCGCGAACTTCCAGAACGAAGCGGTTGCACTTGACCGGGTTCGACATCCCAACGTCATCAACCGTCTGGGACACGGGACGGCTATCGATCTAGTGGGTACGACGTTCCACTACATCGTGCTCGAGTACCTACCCGGCGGCGACATGTCGGCATTCACAAGAAATCGACCCTTGACCATCGAGCGGGCTGTGCACTATCTCGAGCAGGTCTGTTCCGGACTAGCCCACGCACACAAGTGTGGCGTCATCCATCGGGACATTAAGCCCCAAAATTTATTGCTGACAGCCGACAAACAGGTCG
>QHXL01000411.1:3615-6316 GCA_003222935.1 Acidobacteriota bacterium | reverse complement strand
CGCGCGTCTTGATGCGCATGAGGGCGCAATCACCCGGGTCGGTACAAATATTTATTCGGCCCCGGAACACAATCCGCTAATGCAAACGGGACAACTCGACACTTCAACGCTTTCCCCGCCCAGGGAGCACTTAACTCCGGCAGCTGACATCTATTCGCTTGCCAAGACGACGTATACGCTGCTCGCCGGTGAATCACCGCGGCGCTTTGCGCAACACACAATCACGGAGCTGCCACTGTCGCTCAAAGACAAACCCTGGGCGCCGGCCGTGTTGCGCGTGCTTGAAAAAGCGACAAAGAACCGACCCGAGAATCGTTATCAAACTGTTGAAGAGTTCTGGGACGACTTTGCAGACGCGAGTCTCCCTCCGACTCGACCTTTACTACAGGTGGTTACAGAAGACATCGAACCTCGCCGCAAACCAAGCGAAGACCTGTCGATACAGCCTGATGAATTTACTGAAGCTGCGCCGCCGCGTCCCCAGTTTGCCGAACCTGAACCCGTCCGCCTTGGGTATTTACCAGACGACTCGCTAAAGCGACCTCGCATAGTCGTTCCTATCAATCTGGAGGCGCGACGGCAACTCGAGGCACTTGAAAGAAACGACCCGAGGGCTCGGAAGACAACCGTCAATGCAAGGAAACCGCCCGTGGGTGGGCCAGAACAGGCGATTCCTGTAAGTCGCGGACGAAGAGCGCTGGTAGCGCTTGGTCTAATATTGGCTTTTTCGGGGATGCTTCTCGCAACCCATAAGTATGTGACGTCGCATTGGAACCCTTTGACGTCCCTTCCGAAACTGAGCGACACTTTTGTAATCGGCAAGGAAGGTGTTACAACCACTGATGTGAACTTGAGGATAAATGCCAATACGAGCAATCCGCCGATTGGAATGGCAGAGTCAGGATCACGAGTGAAGGTTTTAAGCGCCGACAACAACTGGTTCGAAGTTCAAGTGGTCGAACACGCAAGACCGAAGACCGATCCTTATTCTTCGGATAGAGGTTGGATAAACAAGCGCTACGTCAAGTTTGACTAGACGCTCTCGCTAGACGTGAAGGAGAACTTTTAGCTTGGGGCTGATTGACTCAATTCGAAAATGGATAGACGGCGAAACCGGCGAAGACCTGCTGGAAGCCGCCGACGAACACGCAAAGCCACGACGTGTGTGGGAAGAGTTTCTCGTAAAGATCGCACGCGAAGTGGAGGCTGCGATGCAGCGCGAGATGTTCACACCACCCGGCGGTCCAACTTATATCCCGCGCGAATACATTGTCTACCTCAGTGCCGACGATGATAAAGATTGGCAAGGTGACAAACGACGCGGCCTGGAACAAGGGCTCTTCCACGTGCTTTCCGAGCGCGCCCGTGAACTAAGCGGTTCAACTCAACTTGCCGTTAAATCATTTGCAGTTGAACTGCGAGTTGACGGCACCCTGAACAAGGGCGAGTTTCGTGTCCAGGCAGTTTGGGACGAAACGGAGGCGGGACACACGATGGTTACGCCGCGCGTCGATCAGTCGAAGTTACCGGCAAACTTCAATCCCAACGAAACTGTTCGAGAGCTCGCGATCAGCGATACAAACGAGAACGAACAGACCGTGGTGCGAACAAAGGCGGCACCGCTCTATTCGGTCGAGATCTGGCGCAGCGGTGTTCGTGAGGCAGTTGTGCCGATCATGAAGAATGAAATTTCGATTGGTCGTGGATCGCGAAGTGTTTCAGTTGATCTACCGATCAAAGGCGATCCGGAAGTCAGTCGAACACACGCGGTTTTGTCTCGTGATAATGAAGGTAGATACTGGTTGACTGCGAAAGGTCGTAATCCCACTACAGTCGATGGCCGTGAGTTGACCCGCGAGGAACCGACTGAAATTGCCGCCGATCAAAAGATCGCGATTTGCGATTTTGTGATTCGAATCCAACCCAAATAAAACTTCATCCAAAATTGCGCAGACTACTCAGACATTAAAAATACAGCTGAGTTGATGTCCGCAAATAAATCTGCGTAATCTGTGTAATCGGTGGATGGTTTCAGCTGGCGACTCCTACTGGCGTCCGCTGCTCTTCCAGATCAGCGATGAGGTCAGATAGCAGCGTCGGTACCTGCGCATCCTCAAGATAGCCTTTACCCAGCATCTTGGTTACTCGTCGCTCCTTCGACTCACCTGTGACTTCCTTGAGGATTGCTCGAGCGAAAGCCCTGACGACCTTCACATCGAACTGAGTACCGGTGTTTTTTCGTAAGTCGCGCACTACATCCTCGAACGACCGACGGCGCCGATACGGTCTATCCGTCGTCATCGCGTCGAACGAGTCTGCCAGCGAAACAATCTTCGCGCCCATTGGAATTTGCTCGTCGACGAGACCATCCGGGTAACCACGTCCATCGAGTCGTTCATGGTGATACTTAGCCATCAGCGGAATATCAGCGTAAGGATGATTGATCGGCGCCAGGATTTCATAACCCGCTGCCGGGTGGCGATTCAACTCACTTGATTGTTTGGCATCAATTCGGTAAGGCGCGTTGATAATGTTGCGATCAACAACGAGTTTGCCAACGTCGTGCAAGTAACCCGCGATCTGGATTCCCTCGACTTCGTCTTCACCCCATCCCAACTCGCGCGCAATGATCTCGCTGTAACGTCCTACACGTTCCGAATGTCCTTGAGTGTACTTGTCCTTGATGTCGATGGCAGCGGCG
>QHXL01000411.1:0-3596 GCA_003222935.1 Acidobacteriota bacterium | reverse complement strand
AGCGGCGAAAGAACGGACCGTGTCGCGATAAATAGCACGAAGGTCCTCATAGAGACGGCGATTCTCTTCCGCACGCTGGGCCACTTGTTCCAGCAGCCGGTGCGTATGGATGCCGACACCGATATGCCGAACCATTGCCCGAATCGTTTCCAGGTCTTCAGCCGAGAATCGTTCGCCACTTGCCTTACTGCCCAGGAATACAAACCCGGTCAGGTCGCCCCGAACGATCATCGGGACGGCGAGTTCAAGCCCCTCGTTCAGCAAGCATCCGCGATACCGGTCCAGGAATTCCGACCTGGTTTCACGGATTGGAAAGGCCGAGGTGTCGATCCCCAGCAACTCAGTCCGCTCAACGTCGGAAATTGAAAACTCCTCGAATAACTTCTCGTCGAGTCCCCAGACTGCGTTGCAACTCAACGTGTCTATTGGCGTACATTCGGTTACAGCACCTCGTCGCAAAGCGAGCGTCCCCAAAAGAAGATGCATCGACGTGCGAACCATCTCGGTGAAGTCGCCAGTGTTGGCTACTTCTTGTCCAAGGTCTGCTAGTGCTCCAAATGTGTGAATGAGTTTTTGAGTTGATGTCTCCATACGACTGTCAGTGAACGTTGGGCTGCGTCCCGAAGCCGGATAGATTTGTCAGGGCTTCATCTTTGTCTTTGGCGAGTGAGACATGTCGAGTTAGCCCCAACATGTCGAACAGTTGAACGGTTTGATTGTTGACGTCGGCAAAAACGATCCGAGCCCCGTTCTTTTCTGCGACGTCGATAATTCCTAGCAGAATGGAAATGCCGATACTGTTGACCAGTTCAGTCTCGGCAAAATCAATAACCAGGGCACGGCAACCTGAGTCGAGTTGCCTCCGACATTCACGTTCAATCTTTTCGCCGGTTAGTTTGTTGAGATAGTCGTTTGCGTAAACAACTGCTGTAGAGCCAACACAATCTGACCTTACAGCGCTATTGGAAATTTCCACCCGGTAGCCCCTCCTGCTACGAATGACGTCCGTTGAGCGCGCTAAAAAAGATCCGAAAATCCTGCCGATAACTCAGTTTTCACCGTTCAGCAGGTATTTTGTCATTTTCAAACTAGTTCCTTCGTCAACGTTCTCAAACTCCACTTCGTCCATGAGCGAACGAATGAGCCTAAGTCCCCATCCTCTTCGTTCCTCGGTCGTCGGGTTAATTTCAGGTCGAGTTGTTTGTTCGTTGCCGCTGCCGATGTTGGTTGGCAAGATGCCGCGGCTTGAAATGGTGACGACTAATTTATCACTTTCTACGCGAAACCGTTGATAAATTTTTCGGTCAGGGCTAAAGCTGTGTTCAGCGGCATTGATACAAGCCTCAACAATGGCTGTCTTAATCTGGTTTATAGCGCCGGGATGAAACGGCAGCCGACGAGCGATATGCTCCACTGTGCTGGCGGCGATAAGCTCGTTATCTTCACCCATCGGCACGACCATCAGAAACTCATCGACGTCCGAACGTTCCACCCGTTGCCTTGTAGGTTCGCCGATACGTCCGACTAACAATTCCAACTGCTGCTTGCTCGATGAATGGGCGTTTCGTTTTAAAAGAATCTGACTCGCCTCTTCCGTGAAGCCTTCATTGGAAATAAGCCAGACCTGGTAACGACGGAAGCCAAGCAGCCGCGCGAGTGAATCCAAACGTTCATACCAGATCTCAGTTAGATCCAGACCAACTTCAAGCTTTGAATCAATTTCGGCAACCAGCCAGATAACCTCTTGAGCATCCTTGTAAACACCGTCGTCAAAGCTGTGGACCACGACACACTTCTCTTCGTCGGCGACCTGCCGCATATCGCGATTGAACGCAATACTGCTGGCAACATGAACGGTCTGTGGAAGCTTGATCAGGTCCGTATCCGCATCCAAGGCGGAAGCTAAGTCGCGGTGGTCCTGGCCTTTGTATCTTTCCTTAAAGCTGGCGTAATCCAAAAGGGCGGCAGGAACTCGCTGACAGTTAAACTGAGCGGTGAGGCCACGCAACTCGAGTTGAGCAAGATGCCTGTAATGCGATGCCATTGTATGAGGCGCCCGCTTAAGTGAATCGCTAAGCGCGTCGGCGACCACCAGGGCACGGGGTTCACCCAGGATATCCAATCGATATTGCGCCTTCAAAAAGTCCTTCCAGGTTTGGGGTCCGGTGGTGGCATCAACTATAGGACCATTCCAATTCACAAACTCCTGGATATGCAGTCGGTGCAGCACCGTTTCGAAGTCACTCGAACTTACATGCCAACGCTTTCGCCAGGCTTCTGTTGACACGGCTCTTTCTTCAGACGCAGCCGTTTCCCACAGAACACGCAGGATCATCATTCGTTTTTCGAGCTGCGGTCCCATCTCTTCCAACAACCGTTCGTAGTGATGATAGAGATGTCCACCAAGAAGCTCGTCAACGTAAAGACGTTCGCAGTCAAGATATGAAATCAGCGCTGTGTTCTTTTCACGCGCCGCCTGGAGAAAAATACTAATCAGATAAGGACTGCCACCGAACTGCTGAACAATGAGATCCTCTGCTTCACGACTTATCGGCACCTGTTGGCGTTGCGCGACACGACTTACAAGTAGCCGACCTTCCTCATCATTTAGCTGTTCTAACTTGAGAGTGTCGAGTGACTCAAAATCGCATTCAGCCTTGTGGGCCGCGTCGAGAATTTGTCGTCTCAACCCGGCAATAACAAAAGTTAGCCGCGACCGCGCAAAGATGCGCAATGCTTCAGTACCAAGGACTACGCCGCCATCGAGATACTCTGCGAGCTGTGATCCATCAAGCATCACGAAGGGTCGGCCCGCACGCAGCGGGACTCTTTGTGGTGCGCCGAAACAAAAACGAACAAGCTCTTTGCTGTCGTTACTAAAACGAATGCGGTCGTAAAGGCGCGCTAGCTGTTCAATCCATTCGAGATCGGAAGAAGGCGCAAGCTCGACCAGATCCTGCAAAGTGAGCGACGCTTCTGCGAGCGCCGGCTCGTTACGACGGAAGGCGATGTACTGTTGAAGAAAACTGGTCAGGAATTCAATCGCCGTACTGACCGCGGTAGTTTCGTTTCTCGTAAAAGCGAAGTAGATGGGAATGACATCAGATCGTTCGTTGAAGATTTGATCGTACGCCTGGCGTAAAAGTTCTGAAACACCCGCAGCCGGCGCCATGAGAAGAAGCAGGCCACGTCCTTGATTGGACCGGTTTGCCTGGACTACGACACGGTCCAACTCTTCTGCACGGCCAACAAAGTCTTGTCGGCTTACTCGGCCCAGCACCCTGTGAAAGTTATCGATTGCTTTAGCCACGGCCATTTGAGTTAGAGCTTTCCACGGTATCGTCGTGCGAAAACTCGATTCGATCCTTCCCCAAACTCTTTGCTCGATAAAGTGCGCGATCCGCCGCGGCGATCACTGTTTCTGCCGTATTCACAATCGCCGAGTAGGAAGCAACGCCAATACTGATTGTCACACGACCCATCGGCTGCAACTTCCCATGAGGAAAGTGAGTGGTCGCAACTTTCTGTCTGATGCGATCGGCGATGTTTCCGGCCTCGGAGACTGGTGTCTGCGGAAGCAGGATGCAGAACTCTTC
>QHXL01000021.1:12984-19148 GCA_003222935.1 Acidobacteriota bacterium | reverse complement strand
ACAAACAAGACGTTTTTCCAGGTCGTACCACCGTCCGTTGATTTGAAAATCCCGCGTTGCGCCGAATGACTGTACAAAGCACCCTGCGCTGCGACGAGCACGATATTCGGGTTCTTAGGATCCACTACGATTCGAGAAATGTGTTGAGTGAGTTCAAGTCCAATGCGCTTCCATGTCTTTCCAGCGTCGGTTGATTTGTAGACACCGTCGCCGTGGTGGGTCATTACACCGCGCACCGCATGTTCGCCCATTCCGACATACACAACATTTGGATCACTGTCGGCGACGGCTATGGCGCCCACTGATCCGGTCTTGAAGTAACCATCCGAGATGTTTCGCCAGGTGATACCCATGTCGTCGGTTTTCCAAAGCCCGCCGCCTGTCGTTCCCATGTAATAGGTCTTTGGATCTCCCGCAACACCAGTCGAGGCAACTGAACGTCCGCCGCGAAATGGCCCAACAGATCGCCACTTAACAGTCTTAAAAACGCTGCTGTAATCATCGCCGGTTGTTTGTTGAGCCTGCGCAGAAATATGACCTACAAAGAAGCAAACAACTAACACCGATAGTAGTTGCCTTATCATGAAGTGGTCCTCACTAATCAGAATTTTGCTTAGAACGTTCTTAAGCGTTCGAGAAGTATTGACTGGAATAGAAACTTGAGACTGCTGCTGACGACAGCATAACCGAACATGTCATTCGGTGGGAACGAAGCAAGTGAATCGTAAATGGTAGTCAGTCTTCACTCCGGTAGGAGTGACATGTTTATAGTAATGTCATCGATTTCTCCGAGGCGCGGTTCGGCGGGTCGGGACGCAACAGGCACTTGACCACTCAATTTCGTCCCGGCCCGCCGAACCGCGCCGAGGCTTATGGTAGTCAGTGCTATAAACATTGCACTCCTACCGGAGTGAAGACCTGCTTCGAAACCGAAATCCACACAGCACTACCCTGGTTGTTCCAAAACTGGAACACGCACTAAGACAGTCTCAACGTGCGCCATCCAATTAAACCAACATCGAAATCCAAATCAGGCAATCTCATTAACGATTAGACCTCCTCGATCTATCGGACCAACTAATACCACCTAATTCTTAACTAGCGGGCACAACCGTTGCTTATTCCATTAGCGGAAAGAGTTGCTGTCATGCTGAGTGTTCTCTAAATGGAACATCAACGTCAGCACTCGGGTAAGGGCTCCCCGCCCAATTTTCTTATGAACAACGATGGGAGATTTCTTATGTATAGTTTCCGCAAACTTACACAGATACTAAGCGCCGCCATTTTTGCGCTGACCTGTATCTTGACTGCTCACGGCCAGGTGACGACCGGTGCTATTCGTGGCGTCATTACGGACCAAAATGGCGGAGCCGTCACTGATGCCAAAGTGACCATTACAAAAAAGTCCACTAAACAATCTACAACTACGCAGACCACTGGTTCCGGTCAGTTCGAATTCAGCAATCTACCGCTGGGCGATGATTACGAAGTAGCCATTGAAGCCTCGAACTTCAAAACTCTTACCCTTTCAGACGTCAAGGTTCAGCTGAATAAGATCAACGATCTGTCGGCACAACTTACCGTCGGAGGTATTGGTGAAACCGTCACGGTGACCTCGGGCGGTGCAGAACTTGTCGATACGACCACGGCCAATCTGTCAAAAAGTTTTAGCGAGAGGCAGGTTGTTGAGCTGGCTCAAACAAGCTTTGGCGGAGCTTTTGGTGGTGGCGTGAACAATCTAGCGTTGATTGCTCCAAACGTATCGAGCTCAGGTGGCGTCGGTGTCGGCTCAGGTGGTTCGGTCGGTGGACAACGCCCGCGCAACAACAACTTCATGGTTGACGGAGTTGATAACAATGATAAGTCAGTGACTGGTCCACAGGTATATGTTTCACCGGAAGTGGTCGCTGAGTTTTCTTTGTTGCAGAACCAGTTCTCGGCTGAATTCGCTCGTTCTAACGGCGGACAGTTTTTGACTGTTACGAAGTCAGGAACGAACGATTATCACGGATCCGTCTTCAGCTTTGTTAGAAATCGTTACCTCAATGCGCTCGACACTCGTCAGAAAGAAGAAGGGTTTGTTCGTGAACGGGATGTTCCGGGCACCCAATTTCTGCCACGTTTCGATCTCTTCCGCGGGGGCGCGAATATTGGTGGGCCAATCTATTTGCCAAAGTTTGGCGAAGGCATGCCTGACGTCTGGAGCGGAAAGAACAAGCTGTTCTTCTTCACTTCGTATGAGCGCCTGCATGTTGGTTTTGGCGCCGCACCCGCCGGTCTTACTGCGTTAACTGCGCCGGCACTCGCAACCGTGGCCGGCACTGCCGGAGTTTCGGCAACGAATCTCAATATCTATCGACAGTTTGTTCCCCTCGCCGCGGCAAACAATGCGGGGACCATTAACTTCTGTCGCGTCCGACCAGATGCGAATGGTGTCTGTTCGGCGGCAAATACGTTGCAACTTCCCGTCGGAACGATCGAGCTTCCGCCCCAGCCGCAATTCAACAAGCAGAACAACTTTGTGCTTAACATCGACTATACGCAGAGTGCAAAAACTCAGCACCACTCTCGCTGGAATCAGACTGACAACTATGGAGTTGGTCTCGCCGGATTGCCGATCTTCAACGAGCCGGTACCAGTCAAGCAGCGCTTGTTCTCCTATACGCTGTTGCACACGTTCACTCAGAATCTAACGAATGAAACACGTCTTGCTTATCGCCGTTCAGACAAGTCGGAGTTGGTGACGACGAAGTTTCGCTTTCCAGGTTTGGATACCACGTTTCCAAACCTCACCTATGAAGATCTCGGCGTGGTTGTTGGACCACCCGCGAACTATCCTCAGACCGGCATAGAAAATAACTACCAGGTCGTCAACAACGTATCGTATCTGACCGGTAATCACTCCCTGAAATTCGGCGGCGATTTTCGCAAGCTAATTGCGCCGCAAACATTCACCCAGCGGGCGCGTGGTGATTACGACTACTCCGAAGCGCAGTTCTATTTCTACGATCTGACTCCTGACGTAATCGCCAACCGAAGCGTTGGAGATGTTGTCTACTACGGTGATCAAAAGGTCCTGTATGCATTTGCGCAGGATGACTGGCGCGTTCGTCCCAACTTCACCCTCAACCTCGGTCTGAGCTACTCGTACCAGCAACCACCCGAGGGAACGAAACTGCAAGCATTGAACGCGATTGCGTCAGTGCCTGGTTTGATCGACTTTCACGCGCCGACGGCCCAGACGAAGAACTTTGGGCCAAAAGTCGGCTTCGCTTATTCACCAAACTTTAACGACGGCTTACTGGGTCGTGTGTTCGGCAAAGATGGGAGGACGTCGATACGCGCAGGTTTCTCCATGGCGTACGACTACATCTTCGACAACCTGTACATTCTTTCGCTGCCGCCACAAGCCCAACAGACAATCGACCAAACTGGACCACCTTACGCTCCGAACTATCTGGCGAACGGTGGCATTCGGAACGTCCTGGTTCCAACCGGTAATGACCCCGTCGCGGCACGCGCGGCCACCGGTGCGTTCATTGACGATCAGGAAGTGCCTTACTCGCTGACCTGGACCGGTAGTATTCAGCGGCAGCTTGGGAAAGACTATTCCGTTGAGGTCCGCTACATCGGCACACGCGGAATTCATCTGCTGACTCAGAACCGAATCAATCGTCAAGCAAAGGTTGGAAACGGCTTGTCAGGTTTGCCTACGTTCTTGACGGCCCCCACCCAGGCTCAACTCAATGCCCTGACGCTGGACCTTAATCAGATCCAGGCTCGTTCGAATTTCGAACCTCGCTATGAGGCTGCCGGTTTCACAAATCCCGGCAGTATCGTCGCCTTCCTTTCCAACGGGAACTCAACTTACCACGGAGCATCCGCACAATTAGTGCGACGGTTCTCCGATGGGATGCAGCTGACAGCAGCCTATACCTACAGTCATTTGATCGACGACACGACCGCGGAGGTTAACTCAACCGTACTTAGTCCGCGTCGAGTGGAGGACTTCCAAAATTTACGAGCGGAGCGCGCCGACTCGGCGTTGGATCGTCGTCATCGCTTTGTCACCTCGTTTATTTACGAACTTCCTTTCTGGAAGAACCATGACAACAAATTCGTACGCGGAATGGTTGGTGGCTGGAGTTTGGCCGGAACCTTCACTGCTGAGTCGGCTGAAAAGGCGACAGTACTTTCAGGTATCGACTCTAATTTAAATGGCGATGCCGCACCAGACCGAGCGATCCGGAATCCGAGTGGCGTGAAAGGGACGGGCAGCACCGTAACTGCGCTCTGTCGGGTCGCAGCTTGCGGTACGCCAAACGCGGGGCCAATTGTTGGTTATCTGGCTGACAATCCAAATGCGGAATATATCCGCACGGGTCTGGGAGCAATTTCAAACTCATCCCGAAACACAATGGCATTGCTGGGGATCAATAACCTTGATTTCTCGTTATTCAAAAACTTCCGCATGGGAGAGTCGCGCAGGATTCAAATCCGTGCTGACTTCTTCAATCTGCTCAATCATCCGCAGTACATCCCGGGATCACCAAATGACGTTCAACCGGTGGCCACGGTCGCTTTTGGCCAGGTCAATACGATCACCGCGGCAACGTTGAGTGTAAACAACCCTGGGGTGCAGTCATTCAACCGCCCTGACAGAGTGTTTTTCAGTAATCCACGCGTTATGCAGTTGGCGCTGCGGTTCGACTTCTAATCCTATTTTCGAGATTTAGATCGAGAAGACTTGCGAGGTGGCGAACCCAGTTTCGCCACCTCTTACTCTCTTGATGTCCGATATGCTTTAGCTTGTCGTGACTCTGATTACAGCGGGAATAGCACTAAACCAAGTCACGACAAGACGGGCGCATATCGGACATCTATAGGAGGATGTGCGATGTATTGGAAAATCTTCAGTTCTTCGTTTCTACTATTGTCGTGCGTATGTGTGAACGCTCAAACTCCCACGCGTACAAATCCGCGTGATGTAGTTGTTGATGCCAATCGACAGGAACTCGACAACCTTCTATTGCGTAAACCAATCATAACTGCCGAGGATAAGTCGGCACGCCAGGCTACTCTGAAACAGATTAACGAAGACTTTAAAGCGCTCCAGGTTCTCAACAACGAGGTGATGAGCCAGGTGACTTTGGCGGGCACACTTGACTACAAGTCGATCTCGAACAAGATCTCCGAGCTGGGTAGCAAGGCAACACGATTAAGAAAAAATTTGGTGTTGCCAAAAGTTGAGAGGTCCCCGAAGAGTCTTTCGGCAATTTCAACTCCCGAAGAACTGAGGCAGTCGTTGTTGGCGGTCGATAAAGTTGTGATGAGTTTTGTGAGCAATCCAATTTTTAAGACGACGAATGTTATTGACGTGGAATTGGCGAAGCAGGCGAGTAGCGATCTGGAATTGCTAATCAATCATAGTGAGTCGTTGAAAAAAGCCGTATCGCACCTACAGAAACAAGCTCGCTAGCGCCGGGGGGAGTCCTTCTTTTCTCTGTGCTGCTCTGTGTCTCTGTGACTCCGTGGTGAATATCGGAACTTGTCCAACCACAGAGTCACAGAGACACAGAGCAGCACAGAGAAAAGAAGAAGTAGAGTAATTTAGGGCGCAGGACGTCAAGCATTTGTAGAACCAACGACGACTACGATATGAACAGCAGGTATTCCAAACATCAATTAAGACCCCCACTCTTTCCTACCAGGCCCTCCCATGCTTGGTCCTTTCTGCTAATTCTCATATTTGCAGCAACCTGTTATTCGCAGGATGCGAAGAAGCTAATCTCAAGTGTTGCCGACGAAGTTGAGAAGCAACTTTCCGCCATGAAACTTTCCAGCGATCTAACTCAGCAATGCACGAAGGAAGTGGCCGACACGCGTGCTTACCTAAAGTCGGACAACTTCTATCTGAGTCTCTACACAATTCGCACTTGCAAGCTTGAACTCGACTCCCTTGCGTACGCTTCGTCGAAAGCTGAGGTGGAAAAGAAGGGAATCGAAGCTTTCGAACAGGAGTGGAGTCAGCTTGGATCTTTACTGACCGATAAGGAACACAAGGTTGATCTCACTATTGCAAAACGTCCGACTGCAGTCGCGATTGCTCTGGCCCAGGTCTCACAGGTTCAAACTCGACCTTACTATCAATCGGGTCGTTTGTT
>QHXL01000021.1:0-12914 GCA_003222935.1 Acidobacteriota bacterium | reverse complement strand
TTTTTGCGTGGTCTAAACTTTCCTCAGAACAAGACGCCGCTAACGTTTCGATCCCCGGTGCCGGAGTTAACAAAACTAGAAACAGCGATTCTCAAAACATACAAATCGGCGGACGTCAGCACTCAACAGGCCAATTTCAACCGGCTGAATTCGAACCTGAAAGTTGCCGGTGAACTTAACCGCGCGAAGATGTTTGAGGGTGCACTGCTCAAGTATCTCGAGACGCGGCTCTTTTTTGGCTTACTAATTACTACAGCCGACAACGAAGACGTCGCGCATCTGCGAGAGCGAAGTGCGGAAACAGGAAGACAGTTGAAAGCAGATAAAAAGGACCAGAGTATCGCGGCTTTATTTTGGGAGATGGCTGAGACTTCGCTAAATCCAACGAGCAAAACAGAACCCACTGCGGCTCAAATAAAACGCGCGGCTGTGATTTTGAATATCGTACTGCCAAGCTACTCCGATTACCTGAAGGAGACAAAATGAAATTCGACTGGCGCTCAGTAATGATTGGCTGCTGCTTCGTTCTGTTGAGTTTGAGCCCGGCAGTTGTGGGGCAAACAAGTGATACAGCTAAACCTCGGAAGGTAACTGTGACGCTGGTGCGCTGGCCCTACACTTGAAGTCTCTCCGATCCGGCAAGTTTGCTGATCAAAGACGTCGTTCACGGGTTTGGCCCTCGTGCTGAGTTTGTCAGTGAGAACTGGGGCGAGTCGAAGCTCGCTGAGCGTTATGGTGTGAAACGATACCCGGCAGTTTTTGTTGACGACATTTTGATCGCTTCGCCAAGCGACTTCGGAGGTTGGGGCGATCCTAGTGGTAAGTACGCTCCCTGGCGAGAAAAATCCAATCACGACAAGTTTCAAAACGACCTCACCCGAATGATCGAGCAACTGTTGCGTGGTGAAAAAGAACTCGCCGCGGAAGGCAGGACCAAAACTGGCGAGGAAGACGATATCGCTAAGCTACCGGCCTTGAGTGTTCGCGACCTCGACGGACGTCCGATTGATTTCGCGTTGCTGGCGGGCAAGACAGTGGTAGTTGAGTTTTGGGCCACCTGGTGTCCACCGTGTAGGTCGACGTTGAGTTGGTTGGGTGAGCTAAAACGTCGCAACGCTGAGAAAGTAGTTGTGGTGGCAGTGGCCGTTGAGTCGGAGGAAGCGCAGGTACGCGAGTTAACAAAAGCGCTGGGAACGCCGGTGAGTTTTGTAATGTCGACACCCGAGTTGATCGCGCCATTTGGAACTTTTGGAAGTGTGCCGCGAATGTTTGTGTTCGACTCGCAAGGGAAGACGGCAGGGATCTTCTATGGCGCCACGCCGGATTTACATGAGAAGGCAGGAAGGTTGATCGATAAGCTAACTAAGTGAGTAGGGTACTGACCCTCATCCCTCAGAGTTTCAATTTCAGAATCGTGGGCTCTTTAAGCTTATCCACCGGGGCGAGATGACCTGATTGATCGATCGCGCCCCATTGACTGTTAGCGATGAAGTAGAAACGATCCTTCACGAGTACTCCCAGGGTTGGTTCATCAAACACAGGATTGTTTGCCTCGATAGTTTCGAATCGATCAAAGCGATTGAGATTCTTGTTGAGCGTCAGCCTGATGACACGTTGGGGATTCACACCGTTTTGCACACAGATCAAAGAACCCTTGTAAGCGTAAAGGCCATCGATTCCGAGCAAGGTAAAGTCGGAAGCAATACTACTGGCCTTTCTTGTCTTCAGGTCGACAAGAAAAATACCCTTCGAGTAGTCGGCCACAAAAAGTTGCTTCTGATCTTTTGTGAAGTCGAGACCTTGCGGTGAAATAAACGGCGCGCCTTCAAAGAACGTTTCCAGCTTGTTACTGTCATGCCTGACAACGTAGATCGCAGGCGTAACGCTGTCGGTAGCAAAGACATCACCTTTGGAATTGATCGCAAGATCACCGAGCCAGTGTGGCGTAGTGGTATCTGCAGGTTCAAACTTTCCGAGCAGCTTTCCATTCTTCAAATCGTACTTAAGCAAAGCTGATTTACCCTTATCTTCAGGACGATAGTTGCTCATTTGTTGATGTGCTGTAGTGCAAACCCACAGAACACGATTCGTACGATCAACCTTCATCCCCATAACACTCCAAAGGTCATCGCTCTCGCCGACAAAAACCTTAACTTCACCCGACTGCGTGATGCTTAAGATCTTCCTCTTGTAAACGCTGCTCAGGTAAAAGATGTCCGCTTGCTGGTCGTAAGCCACACTTTCAGGCACCAGGTCTTTTTCCTGCACAGTGAAGGCTGGCAAACTATTTATCTTTGGCTCTTTGTTCTTCTCAAACCGTTTCAAGACTTCCTTGAAATCCGGAAGGTCGCGAAGCGACTCGAAGTCCTTGTCGGAACTGGCAGGGAAAATCAATCCCATCTCAGCGGTCCTGCGTAACCACCTCACAGCTTCAGATGGATGTCCATTCAAGGCGTGAGCGACGGCGAGGTTATACATGAGGCGCGGATGATTCGGTCGCAACTGAGCTGCGAGGTTCATGTTTTCGAGAAAGGTCGGATAGTTCTTTTCCTGGTAGGCCTTGCGCGCAAGTGATTCGTAATAGCGCCCGTCTTTTTGATCGACCTGGGTCAGCGCGAGTTGGCTCGAAGTAACGAGCACTAAGCAACAGATCAGAGTTCGAAATCCGAATGAATTAGACGATGACATTAAACGCTCCTAAAGAAGTGACCTTATTAATAAGAAGTACGGGATTACAAGTACCTCACTAGAAAAGTACAAGTTGGGGAGCAGCGCTACAGGCACCTGGCTAGAAAAGTGCAAGTTGGGAAGCAGCGCTACAAGTACTCCGCGAGCAAAGTGCAAGTCGGGAAGGGGGCAGAGCGGCGCAACCACGACCTTTGATTAGTAGCACCGAGCGCGCCCCCGCTGACGCTCATTTGAAGCCAGAACCTTTCACTTGAATCTCGGCAAATCGATCTCACCCATCACTCAACTTCCGACCTGCTTGCTGCGAGACCACGTTGGAAGGGATGACGAAAAGTAAACTGTAGTCCTGAGGCTCAGGAGGATAACGGCCGCGGGGGCACGCTCGGGCCATTAATCACCGGTCATGGTAACGCCGCTGCCCCCTTCCCAACTTGCACTTTTCTAGTCAGGTGCCGGTAGCGCTGGTCCCTCACTTGCACTTTTCTAGTCAGGTGCCGGTAGCTGCTCCCTCACTTGCACTTTTCTAGAGAGGTTCGTGTAGCGCTGGCCTTCCAGTTTCTAACTTGTGAAACTCTAGAAGGTACCTGTTGCGCCGCTCACTCTTCCAACTCGTACTGATGGAGTAAGTCACTCAGGTTTACTCGAGTTGATGTTGTAGCGTTTGATCTTTGTGTTCAAGGTGGTGACTTTAACACCCAACAGCCGGGCCGCACGTCGCTGGCGACCCCCTGTTTTCCTGAGTGCGCTGCGAATTATTTCTTCCTCGAAGCGATGAACTTCGTTTTGAAGATTCAACTCCGGCACCGTGCCTGCATCCAGCTGTTTTTCGAGCGACTCGACCTGACTAAGCAGCGTCATTGCCAGGACCTTTAGCGACGCGAGACGCGCTTCCTCGGCCGTGGGTGAACTCAGGTGCGCCTTCGAGAGTTCTTTGAGCGAGAACGTGTTCGGTGGCAAACCTTGTTCTTGAGTCGACGTGATCGGCGTATTCAAACGCTCGATGGGCGATCGAGCAAGGTTATTTACCGGTTGATATCTATGCATGACTTTGGTTCCTATCTACCTTCCTAACAACTTTAGGGCTTTCATTTTTGCGTTAAGCGTAGTGGGGTTCAGTTTGAGAAGTCTCGCGGCTCTTACCTGCGAGCCTCCGCTAACGCGCAACGCGCTTCGAATTAAGTTGACTTCAAATCGCTCCACTTCGTTGTAGAAGTCGAACTCATCGCCCAAGGGCGTGATCTCTTGCGTTTCGAGGTCTTCCACGGCGGCGTTTAGAGAAGAAACAAGACTGCTAATGTTGGCGAGTTTGCTATAGAGCAACTTGCCGTCAGCAGGAAGGGAATCAGTGTGAGCCTGGGGAGTAAGTTGATTTTGATCTAACGATCTCAGGTGTTGCATGCGCATAGTTTTTCCTCAGATTCTTTACTTACTACGAGGCTGACTCTAGGCGTCGACTACACGAAATGTCCTAGGGTTCCGTTGATAAAATGCTGATAGATTTCTAAAAGGTTGGAGATATATGAGGTTTTTTGAATTTGCGGTGAACCTTTTTACGCTCAAAGGCTCGGGAAATGGGGACGGGGTGACCACGGAGGGCCACCCCTACAAATTCATCTACTGGCGCGGCATTTGAGTAAGTGAAAGTTTTCTAAGACAGTCAATCGACTACCGGCACGATTGTGAAGTGTTTATGAGGAGTTGTTAGTTGGCTGAAGGCATTTTGAAGTCGGCAGTACATTTCTATGGAAATAAGATTGTAGATTTTGCAGACCTAGACCAGCGTGGCCGACGCGTTTTGTTCTTGAAATTGGATAAGCGTACGGATCTTCGGAGTCTATGAGGTCCGAGTGGTGAAAGATCAAAATATTTAGACTTTCATTCAGCAAACCGCATTAGGACAGTTGCCATCTAACATTCGCTTTTTGCGAACAGTGCTATTCGGGATTTTTCTAGCAGGTCTGTTCGATTCGCGGCCGATGGTTGGAACCACGAACGATTGACGGTTTCGACTTTAGAGAGTTGAAATGCGAGGCGAGTTTTGAGCCAGCACGTCTAACGATCGGTTGCGCGACCGTCGACAAGCATAAGCCCTCACCCACCTCGTCATTCAGCTTAATCGTTCGACAAGCTAAGAGTCCTAATATACGGCTGATAAAGTTCTGATTCATTTTCCATTTGTCATTTGACATTTTTCAGATGTCATTTACTGAATGCCCGGAGCCCATGTAGACCCTTATCCAATCAAATTGATAACTGAAAAATGTCTAATGAGATCTGGAAAATGATTTGATCTTCCGACCATGAACCAACGCGCTCTCCACTTCTACGAGTTTGGTCCTTTCCGTCTCAACTTAACGGAACGAATCCTGTATCGCGGGAGCGAGATGGTCGCGCTGACTCCGAAGGTTCTCGACACACTCCTCGTCCTGGTTGAAAACAACGGTCACATCCTGGAAAAGAACGAGCTGATGGAGCACCTCTGGCCCGACAGCTTCGTTGAAGAAAGTAGCCTCACGCAAAACATCTCATTGTTGCGCCGCGCACTGGCAGAGGGTGACAGCGAAAATAACTACATTGAAACCATTCCCAAACGAGGCTACCGATTTAATGCCGTCGTCAACGAACTGGATGAGCTGACAAATGGTCACGCAATAAAAACGGTTGAGGCGTCTCCTGTAGCAGAGCAGTCGAGTCCTCTTGAAACGCCGGTTCCGCTTCCTCCCCGCCGAAACGTCTACCCGATCGCGATTGTTGGAGTGGTTGTTCTCGCACTTTTGCTGTCAGTTGTTTACTGGTTCCGTTTCAGAAACAACGGCGAACGTTTTGTGCCGCGTTCGGTGGCCGTTTTACCGTTCAAGACAATCGGCACAAACAGCGAAAACGATCTGTTGGGCTTGGGAATGGCCGACGCTTTGATCATCAAGCTAAGCCGGCTGGATCAGCTTTCTGTTTTACCTACCAGCTCAATCTTTCGCTATACCGAACGCGACAAGGATCCAGTTGCGATTGGTCGTGAACTGGATGTGGAAAGTGTGCTTGATGGAACTGTTCAGCGTGATGGCGAGTGGGTTCGAGTAACAGCACAACTAATCAGACTGAGTGATGGCAAGACTGTCTGGTCAGGAAAGTTTGATGAGCGCTACAGCAGCATCTTCACACTTCAAGATTCCGTGTCTGAGCAACTTGCTGGTTCGTTGCGTCCCCAGCTTACACAAAGCGATAAGAATGCTCTGTCGGTTCATTCTACCGACAACACCGAAGCCTACGAGCCTTACATAACTGGTTTGTATTTCTGGAATCGACGAACCCGGGAGAACCTGCCAAAGGCGATTGCACACCTCGAACAAGCGGTTGCGATAGATCCAAACTTCGCTGAAGCGCGGGCAATACTGGCAGATTGTTATTACCTGAGCATGCAGGATGAGTATGGTCGCACTGATCCGGATGAAGCCTTGAAGCGGGCTGAAATATCAGTAACGAAAGCGCTCGAGTTGAACGACTCCCTGGCAGCGGCACACACCGTCAAAGCTGGCCTGAAAATGGCTGAGCGCAACTTTGACGAAGCTGGACGTGAGTTTCAGCGTGCTCTTGAGTTGAATCCGAACTATGCCGTCGCCCACTTGCGATACGCCTACTACCTGTACTACGAACTGAAGTTAGACCAGGCGTTGGTTCATATGCGTCGAGCACAACAGCTTGATCCGGTGTCGTCGATTACAAACGGGGCACTGGCGGGAATGCTCTACCACGCTCGCGATTTCGATACAAGTATCGTCTATTCAAAGCGAGCACTGGAGTTGGAACCAACTCAAGACGCGGCGGGTCTTAATCTGTCGGAGGCGTATATTCAAAAACGCATGTTCAGGGAAGCGCATGAAAATTTGGACCAGTGGCTCGGCCGGAATCCGCGCTATGTTTACTGGGAGAAAGCATATGCATATGCGTTAGAGGGCCGCCGTGAAGACTGTATGCGCATGTTGGCCGAAGTCGAGAAGATCAACACCTCTGGAATGCGAAATCATATCAACTACGGAGTTGTTTACGGAGCACTTGGTGACAAGGACAAAGCCTTTAACGATTTGAATGAGATCCGACCGAACCGTTTTATCAGCGCCACCCTCAAGTACGAAGCGCAACTTGATCCTCTAAGAGATGATCCACGCTTCAATGAGCTTCTGAAAAAACACCAGGTTGACTAAGCAGCAAATTACTTCTTGCGTTTTCTTTTTCCTCTCTATCATAGTCTGCCGGTGGCCCCGCTAAAAAAACCTTCGTTGGAACTCTCCAGTTTTCGACTTGTACTGGGTTTAGTTGCCTCAATTGCGGCCTTGCTGTTTTTTGCCTGGCTTACTGATGAAGTACTCGACGGAGAGACAAAACGTTTCGATGAAGTGACCAGGGCTGCAGTCCATCAGTTCGCAACGCCGGCGCTCACAGCGACGATGCGTGGTTTGTCTTTCGTTGGCTCAACTATCTCGCTCGCTTCAGCAACGGTATTCTTGTTTTTTTGGTTCATGTCGCGGAAGTGGCGACGTGAGGCGTGGCTGTTGGCGATAACGATGCTCGGCGCCGCTATCCTGAATACAACTCTCAAATTAACCTTCAGGCGGCCTCGTCCCGTTCCCTTCTTCGGTCTAACGGCGCCCGAAACATTTAGCTTCCCCAGCGGTCATTCGTTGGCAAGCTTCTGTTTCTTTGGCGCGCTCGCCGCACTCGTTACCGCACGAATCGATAATCGCAGGACCAGGTTAATCATTTGGATATCCGCTGCCCTAATTGTGTTTTCGATTGGATTGTCGCGAATCTACCTGGGCGTGCATTACACGACAGACGTACTGGCAGGTTTCACTGCTGCACTTATCTGGATTTCAGTAATTAGATTTTCCGAGATGCAGTTAATGCGAAGAAAGAATCGAGCGCGCTGAATGTCCGATATGCTTCAGCTTGTCGTGACTCTTGCTTATGACTACTTGGAACTTAACTAGCTTCTTGCCAGACTCACGACAAGCTAAAGCATATCGGACATTAGTTCTTCGACGCGCCATTTGCAGGCAAGAGTAACTTCATCTCGACCGACAATCCGCCGCCGGGAGCATTCGTCGCCGCCACCGTGCCGCCATGCATTCGCACCGCACGCTCTGTGATTGCCAATCCCAAACCCGTACCGCCACCACTTTGTCGATCGCGTGCATCTTCAGTTCTGTAGAAAGGCCTGAAGATCTTTTCGAGAGCTTCCTCGGGAACGCCATTACCTCGATCACGCACACTGATAACTGCGAAGTGGTCGCTACTGCCGTTCTGTTTTCTGAGGGCGACTTCAACCGCAGTACCCTCCGCAGTATAGCGAACGGCATTCCGCACCACGTTCTCAACTGCGCTCCGCAATAACTCTTCGACACCGTTAATCGAGCAATTGTCACTCGTGACAACCTGCACCGAGCGATTCAAACTTCGTGCCTCAAAATCAGCATCCTCGGCAACGTCCCGCACAAGCTCAGCCAGATCAACGTCGCTCCGTTTTCGTCCATCGGTACCACTCTCAAGACGCGTGAGCGTTAGCAGTTGACTGATCATCTCGTTGAGATTGTCTGACTCGCGTTCGATGCGATCGAGTGACCCGCTGGCCTCGGCGCCTGAACGCTGACGGGCGAGCCCTAAGGCAACACCGAGTCGTGCGAGAGGTGAACGAAGCTCGTGTGAGATGTCGCCGAGTAGTCGTTGTTGTGCTTTAACCATCGACTCGAGACGCTCAGCCATGCCGTTAAAGTCCTGGCCAAGTTCTCCAATCTCGTCGCGACGTTTCGTCAGGTTTGTCTCAATTCGAGCTGCAAGATTTCCCTGGGCGAGCTGGTTGGTTGTGGTTCTCAGGTTCGCCAATGGCTTAGTCAGATAACGGGCTAGCCAGAAACAAAAGAGGCCACCAGTCAGCAGGACTACGAGCAAACGAAGTCCCTGCGTTTGGTAACTCATCTGAAAAGGTTGGCGTGGGATATGTGCGACGTAAGTGAACCGTTGACCCTTGGGACTTACCAGCGGACGGGCAACTAATGTATTTCTTCCGGCGAAGTTAAATTCTATTTCGTTACTCTTAGCCGCAGTCTGAATCAACTCCGTCGTGCCGGGGGCTTGTGTTCGACCTGACAGTTCGCGGCCACTCTCATCGAAGAGTGTTGCTGTAACTCCTGATCTTTTCTCGATGTCCTGGAGGTAGGTAACGAGGGCGGTTGAACCGTTCTGTTCGAAGATCTCAGTCGCCTTCATGGCGTTTGGACCAACCTGGGCCAGGTCGCGCCATGAACGCCCTGTTGGAGTTGGCCTGGTAAGTGCCACCGCGGCAAACAACGCCACGTTGATCAGAATCATGCACAACCAAAACCAAACAAAGATTTTGAAATATAAACTACGAAAAGGAATTTTCATTCTGACTTCTCTGCTGGGGCGCCGTAGATATAGCCCACGCCGCGTATTGTCTTAATTCTTTCCAGGCCGTTGAACTGATGGCCCAACTTCTTACGCAGGTTGCTGACGTGCATATCTATACTGCGATCGAATGGCGACAGCTCGCGCCCCAGTACTTCCTTGACCAAGTCTTCCCTTTTAACGATCTGACCCGCATTGCGTAGAAGGATCTCCAGCAGATCGTATTCAACACCAGTTAGTTCTATGACCTCACCGGCCCTTCGTACATTGCGTGTATTACTGTCAATCTCAATGTCGCCGACTGCGACCATTTCTCTTGGAGCACTTGATGATTCGGTTGGTTGGGTCCTGCGGAGCACTGCTCGAATTCGGGCGACGAGTTCGCGTGGGTTGAATGGTTTTGGTAAATAATCGTCAGCGCCAATCTCGAGACCTACAATGCGATCCACATCGTCGCCGCGTGCAGTTAACATCAGGACGGGAATGCGCGACTTCGCTCGAATACGTCGGAGCACATCGAATCCGTTGGCCCCTGGAAGCATTACGTCCAGGACCACAAGGTCATGTTCACCGGCCAGTGCGCGGTCTACGCCACGTTCGCCGTTGTGAATCGCTTCAACCGCATATCCTTCCGGTTGCAGGTATTCACCTACCAGTTCGCAGAGACCAACATCATCATCAATGACCAGCACTCGTTCCATTGTTTGCTCGACGTAATTGAAAGACATATCCCCACCCTTAGCAAGTTGCCGAAATCCTACAGGAAACAAGCATTTTCATCCGTAAAGAAGTGTCAATCATCATCTGCGCGAAACTGACAAAACTTTACAATCCGTTGACAGACTCTTTACGCCCCATTTGAGTACAATCCCGCTCCATTAGCAGGGCGAGTATTGTCGCGTGTACGCCAGGCACTAAAAGGAAAAAATGAGGAGTCTCCAGATGAAACGAATATTGATAGCAATCGCCCTGTGTTTGAGTTTGGCTGCTTTGGCGGTTGCTCAACAGCGCAACGGTTCACTTAAGGGCCAGGTCCTTGACGAACTAGGTGGCGCGATCGTGGGTGTCACGGTGACCGCAATTGACGCGAAGGGCGTCGAGAAGACTGTGGTTACAAACGACGGCGGCGCCTTCACGATAAATGGTTTAGCGCCTGGTAAGTACACCGTTCGCGCGGTGAATCCTGGTTTTAGCATTTTTGAGCAAACGGAAGTCGACGTTGCTGCCGCAAAGGTACAGCAACTCGAGATCACCTTGAAGGTTGCGATCGAAGAACAGAAGGTTGAGATTGATGCTTCCGCCAACACAGTGAATACCGAGCCCGAAAACAATGCGGGTGCGGTAGTGCTTAAGGGAGAAGATATCGACGCACTGCCGGACGATCCGGACGACCTCGCCGCCGCGCTTCAGGCGCTTGCTGGTCCGTCAGCTGGTCCAAATGGTGGGCAAATATTTGTTGACGGCTTCACTGGCGGTCGCCTGCCGCCTCGCGCTTCAATTCGCGAGATAAGGATCAACTCAAATCCATTTTCAGCGGAATATGATCGCCTGGGTTTTGGTCGTATTGAGATCCTGACTCGCCCCGGAACCGATCGTTTCCGCGGTTCAGCATCTTTCAACTTCAACGACGAATCGTTCAACTCGCGCAATCCGTTCTCAAAAACGGACAAGCGACCACCCCTGCAAACCCGTCAATACGGTGGAAATTTTGGTGGTCCTATCTCCAAGGGGAAGGCGTCGTTCTTTGTTGACTTCGACAAGCGCGACACCGACGACGAGACGTTGATCATCGCCCAGGTGCTGGACGCTAATAACAAGATAGTCGGTTTCAATCAAACCGCACCGATTCCGAGTCGCCGGACTTCTTTTAGTCCTCGAGTGGATTATTCGATCAATGCCAACAATACCCTTGTCGGCCGCTACAGCTACTCGCAGAATACTCGCGTGCAAGGTGTCGGTGGATTTTCACTTCCTTCACGTGCTTACGATTCTGAAAACACTGAGCACAGCATCCAGTTCACCGAAACCTCGATCATTAACAAGACTATCGTGAACGAAACTCGTTTTCAGTTTGAGCACGGCACCGGCAGCCAGAACGCTGATAACTCGATTCCGACCCTGGAGGTTCAGGAAGCATTCACTGGTGGTGGCTCGCAGGTAGGCCAGTCAAAGAACACCAATAATAACTGGGAATTGACGAACAACACGTCGTTCGCAGTTGCAATGCATTCTTTCAAGGTTGGCGCTCGCGTACGCTCGGTCCACATCAACCAGTTCTCGCCACAGAATTTCGGCGGAACCTACACGTTTTTCGGTGGTGGCGTTGGTCCGCAATTGGATGCTAACGACAACGTCATCCCTGGCAGTACGCAGACCGTGACCAGTATCGAACGTTATCGGCGAACTCAGGTTTTCCTGGCGCACGCAAGGTAAGAGTGCAGCCGAAATCAGATTACTTGGCGGTGGCGCCAGTCAGTTCCGTCTCTCGTCTGGAAATCCGGAAACCAAAGTTAGCCAGTGGGACTTCGGCGGCTTCGCTCAAGACGATTGGAAATTACGTCCAAACTTTACGCTCAGCATGGGTCTTCGCTACGAGAACCAGAGCAACATCAATAGCAATTTGAATGTGGCTCCGCGAATCGGATTTGCATGGTCGCCCGGCGGACAACAGTCGAAGACCGTTATACGCGGAGGCTATGGTGTTTTCTACGAACGCGTAAACGAAAGCTTGACGCTGCAAGCCAATCGCTTGAATGGTGTCAATCAACAACAGTTCACTGTACAGAATCCTGACTTTTTCCCGATCATCCCAACTCCGGCAACACTGGTGCAGTTCTCGGTGCCCGGATCGGTATATCAGCTCGAGAATAATCTGCAGGCTCCGTACACTTTGCAGTCTGTGTTTAGCGTCGAGCGTCAGTTACCACGCAACATGACGGTAGCGACCAGCTATATCAATATTCGTACGCTTCACATGTTGCGCACGCGACCGTTGAATGCTCCATTACCCGGAACCTTCATCCAGGGTGTGCCGGGCAGCGGAGTTCGTCCATTGAATTGCGCTGACTTTATCCCAGTCAGCATCAACCCCTCGACGACGTGTAACATTTACGAGTACGACTCGAGTGGTCGTTATAACCAGAACCAGTTCATCGTTAACTTCAACAGTCGCATGACACGCAACATTTCGTTCAACGCCTACTATGTGTTGGCAAAGGCGAGTAGCGATACGGACGGTTCAGGAACGCTTCCTGCCAATCCTTATGACTTCAGTACCGAATACGGTCGAGCGTCATCAGACATCAGGCATCGTTTCGTAATGACGGGTAATATCCGGACCTTCTGGGGTATTAGTTTGAACCCCTTCATCACGGTCGACCATTCAACATAACTCTTGGAAGAGACATCAACGGCGACACACTCAACACCGAACGTCCGTCGTTAGCGACAGGCGCCTTCAATTGCAGCGACACCACAAATTTCAGGTGCACGCCATACGGCAATTTCAAAGTGAGCTTAGCTCCCGGTGACGTGATGATCTCACGCAACTATGCTGAAGGTCCGGGCTCAACCAGTGTCAATCTGCGAGTCAGCAAAACCTGGAGCTTCGGTTCTGAGGGCAACGCAAGTGCACAGAATCGTCAAGGCCAGAATGCGCAGGGTCAAGGTAACGAAGGTCAGCGCCAAACAATGATGGGTGGCGGTATGGCCGGTCGTGCTCCCGGCGGCGGCGGTCCTGGTGGCGGTGGCGGTGGTCCACAGGGCGGTGGTGGTCGCGGTGGCGGCGGTTTCGGTGGTGGCGGTTT
>QHXL01000410.1:5608-6048 GCA_003222935.1 Acidobacteriota bacterium | reverse complement strand
TTTACGACGACATTCGCAGGGCGGCGCCGGCTTTGAAATTTGTAAATGCCACTCCAGTAACTGCGGGTGGACGCATGTTCAAGTCGCCGACTGAAATTTCCCTGATGCAACTTGCAAACGACATAACCATTGAAGCCTACAAGGCCACGCACGCAAGTATGACCGAAGGAATGACCCAGGGCGATTTTGCCGGCATCTGTGCGGCAGCTTTTCGAGCATTGGGCACTACCGGGGGAGTCATGGTGAGCTTTGGCAAGTACACCGCGTTTCCACACGGCAGCAGCACACCGCAACGTCTGAAAGAGGGCGACGTAGTTTTGATGGATGGCGGCTGTAGTATCGAAGGTTATCAGTCAGACATCACGCGCACGTTTGTGTTTGGCAAGCCGACCGATCGCCAGCGAAAAATTTGGGATCTCGAGAAGAAGTCGCAGGACGCG
>QHXL01000410.1:1951-5589 GCA_003222935.1 Acidobacteriota bacterium | reverse complement strand
ATGCTGCGTCGCGCAAGGTGATTGTAGACGCGGGCTTTGGTCCAGATTACAAGGTGCCGGGATTGCCACATCGAACTGGACACGGAATCGGTATGGATGGTCATGAGTGGACCAACTTTGTTCGCGGCAACAAGACGCCGATTCAACCAGGCATGTGTTTCAGCGACGAACCGACAATTGTGATCTACGGCGAGTTTGGGATTCGACTGGAAGATTGTTTGTTTATCGACAAAGACGGACCGAAGTTTTTCACGAAGCAGAGCGAGTCGATCGAAGCGCCATTTTAGG
The DNA here is from genome assembly GCA_003222935.1 of Acidobacteriota bacterium. Classification (GTDB taxonomy): domain Bacteria; phylum Acidobacteriota; class Blastocatellia; order Pyrinomonadales; family Pyrinomonadaceae; genus PSRF01. The sequence goes on along the minus strand of QHXL01000410.1, from coordinate 5,301 downwards.
GTTTGATACCACCGGCTCCAGCCGTGTGGAGTCTCAATTTCTCGCTACAACACGGTGCCTAAACATTGTGAAGACACCACGCGACTAAACCAACGTTGGATAGCACTATGAAAGCAAACCTAATGATACGAACCATAAGCATATCGATAGCTTTGGCCCTTTTTATCGTTGAGCCGGTGTTCGCGAAAAAGAGTCGAGTTCAATCCCCACGAGCGTCTTCAGCCGCCCTCACCAGGACCATTCAGGACTTCTGGACCGGTTTAGGTAATTTTGATGCAGAGGCGATGAAGCAGACAGTTGGTTGGCCCGTTACGTTGGTCGAAGCCTCGGCGAACGAAACAAAAAATCCCAGGTCAGTTACATCTCCTGCAGAGTTTGACGAGCTTATTCGTTCAACTCATCGACCGGCGGGTAAAAGCGAGTACGCCGGCGCGAAACTTTCCGGTCACAAGGTTCAAATGCTCAGCACCACTCTAGCGATGGTTACGTTCACCGCGAAGCTTGTCAAACCGACAACCGAACACAAGCTAAGCGACTTCAACTCGGTTGCGATCTTGCGCAAAGAGCCGGCGGCAAATACCTGGAAGATCATCTTCATGACCGTGCCTAATTAATTCACACATGCCGGCGCAAACTGACGACAAGGTATGGTTTGACTCGCAACGCAGATTTGCCGGCATTTGTGCAGACGTAGCGACGTTCAAATCTCAACAACAGAACGTCCTCCTCCTCGCGCACTTCCCGACAACGCAGTCACTTGTTCAGCAGGCACTACGAGCAGCTTCGATTGAATTCGAGACATTCTCGCTAGCTGATTCGGCTCTGCTCTGTTCGATGGAGAGTCGAGGCAGAGTACTGGTGGGACTCGTGCGCGCGTTTGAACCAACCACTGCTCAGATTGGTTCGACTCGTCAGGACACAAATTTTCGAATTATCGTTGCTGAACATCACCCAATTAACGGTAAAGACCGCAGCTTAGTCGCAACTGCCGAGCGTCTGCCTTGCAAACCCACAGTATGTTTTCACGGCTCGCTGGACGATCCACTCATGAAGCACTTCGGTTCTGACCAAATCGTGACGCTCGTCAAACGTTTAGGAATGGATGAGGCCGAGGCTATTTCACATCCATTCGTGACTTCCGCAATTCGAAACGCGCAGGAGAAGATCGAAGCGCAGGTGCAACGAGACGTCGCTTGTGAGTCGATGGAAGACTGGTTTCGATTCAACTTGCGCAAGAGTTGATCATTTTCCAGATCTCATTTGACAGTCATCAGTTGTTAGTTGAATTGTTCAATGGTCAGTGGTAGATGCTTGCAAATGCGTAGACGCGTGCTACAACGGACCACTGACCAAATCAAATGACAATTGATGACTGTCAAATGAGATCTGGAAAATGATCCTTCTGCTCGAATGACTACAATCCTACAACGACGTTGGATTCTCACGGCGACAATTCTCGCATCGAGCATGGCCTTCATCGACGGGACAGTCGTTAACGTCGCACTTCCATTTCTGCAAAAGGAACTGAACGCCACTGCCATTGGTGTTCAATGGGTAGTCGAATCTTATTCGCTCTTTCTTGCTGCACTGTTGCTGGTTGGTGGCTCGCTTGGTGATCGTTACGGTCGCAGACTGATATTCGTCATTGGCGTTGTGATCTTTGCCATCGCGTCAGCAGCATGCGGATTCTCCGCGACGATTAGTCAGTTGATCGTTGCTCGCGCAGTGCAGGGAATCGGTGGAGCACTACTTGTTCCAGGAAGCCTGGCGATAATCAGCGCCTCATTTCCGGAGGATCAGAGAGGCAGGGCAATCGGAACATGGTCAGGCTTTTCAGCGATCACGACAGCGATTGGGCCAGTTCTGGGCGGGTGGCTGGTCGAACATGTTTCCTGGCGAGCCGTGTTCTTTTTGAATCTGCCGATAGCAATTGCTGTCGTTGTTATTTCTTTATGGCGGGTACCTGAAAGTCGTGAGAAGAAGTCTCACGGTTCCCTCGACTGGCCGGGGGCAATCCTGGCAACACTTGGATTTGGCCTCCTGGTCTTTGGTCTAATCGCGTCGTCACGCATGGGTTTCTCGCACCCGGTTGTTCTCGCCACAATTATCGGAGGTGTCGTTGTCCTCGTAGCATTTGTCGTAAACGAAGCTCGTGCAAAGAATCCGATGGTTCCCCTCGAGTTGTTTCGCTCCTACGACTTTACCGGTGCGAACCTTCTGACGCTTTTTCTCTACGCGGCGCTCAGTGGCACCTTTTTCTTTTTCACTCTCAATCTAATCCAGGTCCAACACTACTCGGCGACTGCCGCCGGTGCGGCGCTCATACCTTTTGTGGTGCTCATGTTCTCCCTTTCGCGTTGGTCGGGTGGCCTGGTGGATCGTTTTGGTCCGAGACTACCGCTGACAATTGGTCCACTCATTGCGGCAATCGGTTTTGCCCTCTTTGCACTTCCAGCCGTCACCGGGAGTTTCTGGACAAGTTTCTTTCCGGCGGTTCTGGTACTGGGACTGGGAATGGCGATTTCCGTGGCGCCTTTGACAACAACTGTGATGGGTTCTGTCGACTCTGAGCAGGCCGGCGTCGCTTCGGGAATAAACAACGCAGTTTCACGAGCCGCAGGCCTTTTAGCCATCGCCGTTTTCGGTGTAGTGATGCTGCAATCGTTTGGAAAGCGGTTAGATGAAAAGCTGGGTGAGACTCAGGTAACTGATGAGGTGCGCACTGGCCTTGTAGCACAGCGAGTGCGCCTGGCTGGGGTTGAAGTGCCCACGCATTTGGATCCAGTGACCCGCAAGGCACTCGAGGACGCGATAGCAAGTTCGTTTGTATCAGGTTTTCGCCTGATAATGTTTATGTCGGTTGGCTTGGCAATCGCCAGCGCCTTGAGCGCCTGGCTGCTAATCGGTCGAGACTCACGTAGATTACGTCGATTACGTCCTCCCAAAACCGGCTAACATACAAACCAGCAAAACCAACACAAACCCAAGGACCGCTACAACAGCACTCAACATGCAGACCACTGAAGTTTCGATGAACTCAGGAATCTTCTTCTCTTCAATCATAGGGAGACACCTACACGCGATAGTCATGATTGTTTGTTACCTGAAAAGTAAGTTGCGGTTGTCGTTGTTCATTGCCATGAGAAACGAATTTCGGGTGCTTCAACTTCCCGGAATATCGGCCCGTTGCTCGGCTTGGGGGGTTGCATTACAATCAAGCCGCCCTTCGACTAGTTAAGACTTAAATTGTCCGAAAGAACTGCGGGAAGGACTGGCGAATCCTACTCATAGCGAGTGGCCAAGTCCTCAGAACGGACTCAAGAAATCCTCAAAGATATTTCTCAAAGGCC
>QHXL01000410.1:0-1929 GCA_003222935.1 Acidobacteriota bacterium | reverse complement strand
CAGGAAAATCACAGCTACGAATTTGGACGCTTCCGCTTGAATACGGCGGATCGTGTGCTTTTGCGTGAAGGTGAGCCTGTACCCCTGACCCCGAAGGTCTTCGATATTCTCATCACCCTTGTGGAAAACAGCGGTCAGGTTGTCGGGAAAGACGATCTGATGAAGAAAGTGTGGCCCACGACTTTTGTCGAAGAAGGAAATCTGACTCAAAACGTTTCACTTCTTCGCAAGGCGCTTGGCGAGAGTGCGGGTGGAGCGCAGTTTATTGAGACAGTCCCGAGGAGAGGTTATCGATTCGTTGCGGACATTAACGTCTCGCATGGTCTCCAACACGTTCGACCGCTCCCAACTGGGTCAATTGAGGCGAATGGGAATGGCGGAAACGGCGCAAATGGAAAGCCAGCGGAAACGAACCCGCCCGTAGAAGAAGTCTACTTTTCCAAAGCGACTGACTTAGTAGCACAACCTGGCCCGCCGTCGCGTGTGGCTGTATTTCAGAAGAGTCGCGTGGCATATTTAGCAACGGCAGCCCTTGCCGTTGTAGCTGTCGTCGGGTTGTTTTACTTCACGGGTTGGAGCAAAGCTGGAGAGCCCAACGCGATTCAGTCGATAGCCGTCTTGCCGTTTATTGATGAATCGGGCGATGCCGACTCCGAGTACATAAACGATAAGATCGCCGAGAGCTTGATCAACAGCCTTTCTAAAATTCCACAATTGCGAGTTGTGCCGCGAAGTGTTGTAGCGGGCTACAGGGGACAACGAATCGATCCTCGACAAGTCGGAAAGGATCTGAACGTTCGTGCTGTGGTGACGGGACGCTTGCGTCGTCATGGCGACATTATCAGCATTCAGGCAGACCTAATCGATCTCGAAAACGTAGCCCAATTGTGGGGTCAACACTACGATCACAAACTTTCGGACGTCATTCTCGTGCAGGAAGATATTTCACGAGACATCTTTGAGAACCTGCGTCTGAAGTTAAATGTTGAGGAGAAGAAAAAAATCGAGGCGTACCGACTGTATTTGAAAGGTCGCAACGCCTGGAACAAACGTACTTCCGACGGTCTGCAACAGGGTATTGAATTCTTCAACCAGGCAATCGCAATAGATCCGGATTATGCCGAGGCTTATGCCGGACTTGCTGACTGTTACAACATGCTGGTTGTTTACGGTCGACTCCAGCCGAAGGAAGGTTTCCCCCAGGCTAAGGAAGCAGCAACCAAAGCGCTCGACATTGACGAAAATCAAGCCGAGGCACACACCTCACTGGCGTTCATCAAGTTTCGTTGGGATTGGGATCGGGCGGAAACTGAACGAGAATTTCAAACTGCGATTCGCATCAAACCGGCGTACGCGCCCGCCCACCAGTGGTACAGCTCATACCTGGTCGCCGTCGAGCGTTTCGATGAAGCAATTGCTGAGGCAAAGCGAACTGAAGAACTGGAACCGCTGTCGTTTGTTGCGAGTTCACATCTCGGGTGGATCTATTACCTGTCCGGGAAAAACGATCTGGCCATCGAGCAGTGCAAAAAGATTCTTGAACTTGACCCGAGTTCTTTCCCCGCGCGACGCTACCTGGGTTTGGCGTATGAAGCGAAGGGGATGTATGCGGAAGCCATCAATGAATTTCAAACAGGTCTGAAGGTTTCAGGTAGCCCGTTAATGCTCGCGCTTCTGGGTCACGCATATGCAGTCTCAGGGAATAAGACAGAAGCGGAGAAGGTCCTGAAGGATTTGGAACAGCTGCAAAGTCAGCGTTACGTTTCGCCTTATACCGTCGCTGCTATCTATGTTGGTCTGGGCGACCAGGAACAAGCATTCACGTGGTTGGAAAGAGCAGTTGAAGAACGCGATATCTGGTTGATGAACCTGAAAGTAGATCCGGTTTTTGCCAAGCTGCATTCAAATCGAAAGTTTGGCGATCTTCTC
>QHXL01000020.1:12225-13125 GCA_003222935.1 Acidobacteriota bacterium | reverse complement strand
GCATGCTCACGCATGAACTCCAGAATAGCAATGGACCTCTCGATACTGGCCTGCGCCTCTGTCAGCTTGCCTTGATCGCGCAGAGCAGAGGAGATGTGCTTGAGCGTAATAGCTTCGCCTCGTTTATCAGCGAATGCCTGCCAGAGACTTAATGCCTCCCGATAGTAAGTGAGTGCCTGCTCGAACTCGCCCAGCTTGTTATAGGTAAGGCCGACATTGGTTAACACTGTGGCGTCATCAAAGTCTCGGATACCGCGCCGGAGCCGCAAGGCCTGAGCGCTATGTTCCAGTGCCCTCTGACGCTGGCCCGCTCGAGCATATTCATTGGCCACGAATGAGTGCTCTATAGCTTCCTGTTGCTTGTTCTGGGTTAGCTGCCAGCTCACGAGAGCCTTGCTGTAATAGTCGAGTGCTTTCTGGAATTCATCCTGAATAATGTAGGAATAGCCCAAGGCATGGAGCGTTGCGGCCTCTCCGTTTTTGTCTCCTGTGTTCTGGTACAGCCGCATGACCCGTTCATAATATTCTCTGGCTCTCTCCTGCTCGCCCAACAAACTGTAGACTTCACCGATAAGCCTGAGCACAAAAGCTTCTTTGCTTTTCTCACCAGTCTCCTGATATAGCCTCAAAGCCTCGTCACTTGATTGCAGAGCTTTCTCAAACTCGCCTAAATTTCGATAGATAGCGGCTGTCAGTACGAGCGACTGGCCCTGTCTGCTCTTATCTTCCAGAGCCCGCGCAATCTGCAAAGTCTGATTAGTGTAAAGAAGCGCTTTCTGATGCTCGCCAATAAACCTGTATGCACCACTCATATCAAACAGGATGGCAAACTGTTCACTGAGATCTCCGGTCCCTTGATAGAGCGACAGAGCGTCCTCATATTTCTTGAGGGCGGCTTCC
>QHXL01000020.1:0-11969 GCA_003222935.1 Acidobacteriota bacterium | reverse complement strand
TCTACTATCAAAGATACGAATTGGCCGGAGACGACGTTGAGTTGATAGGAATGAGACTGACCACCAAGCATCTCTCGCTCGATTGGTTTGCCCTCTTCAAGCAATCGGACAACTTCGGGTTCCTGATTCTGTGTAATATTTTGGGCGAGGATGGAAGACCGGATTCCAGAAAATAATCCCAGCAAAATCAATGCGAAGGTAAACGAAAGAACGGCGCGGTGCGCTAAAGCTCGCCTCGCACTACTTGGCGTCAGGATTGGGGCGCTGCACTTCAACATTGTTCGACTCTTTAACGTTACCGCAGCTACGGATGAAGCTTAAAACGAAGGGGATGAAACACGAAGCAGGGGGGTACCATCTTCAAATTCATAGAACCGCAAGCCAGACGACGTCAGCAACTTCGTCAACAGGAGAATTTGTCCGGTGTGCATTGAGAAGTGTTCAGTGACAGGAAACACGGCCTCAAGGATGTCGATGGTCCGGTGCTCAAGGAGGACTTGGGGATTCACATCTTTTAGTACCGCGTCTACCTCAGCGAGAGTTTTACGCAGATGACTTAGTAACTGGTCTCTCGCGATGACTTCTCGCTGCGCAAACTCCTGATCGCGTAGGCGAACGTCGGGATTGTTTCCGAGTCCGGAAATGATCCACTGACGCGAATTGCCGCACAAGTGCAGTATCAAGTTCCCGATGCTGTTTGATTCCTGGTTCGGTCGCCACCAGATTTGTTGGTCATCGAGTTTTTCCAGGCATCTCTCGATCTTCGGCACGTACTCATTCGCCAGAAAATCGGCAGCGCGCGTTAAAAACGCCCGCCCAACTTCTGATGCTCGCAAGTCGAAGGGGATGGCTTGTGGATCCTGATCGATCAGAATGACCTCACGAGGAAATTTAGCTGTCGTCGACAGTCGGTTCCGGCGGCCGCTTGTGCTTCGCTTTTCGACCTGCAGGTCTGGCAATCTCGTCGGGTTTTGATCGGGAGAGTGGATGGCCTGGAGGTGCTAAAGGCTTACGGATACCTTCGAAGACAGGTCGAGGAGACTTACTCTTGGTCTGCCCCCGTGAAGAACTCTTTATGGTCATAGCTAAACTCAGCAGTTCTCAGGAGTGGCGAGATGCTAGCTCTCACAAGCGAAGGTGTCAATAAAAAGAAAAATGCCCCGCCAGGTTTACGCCGGTCGTACTTCACTTTCAACGTAAGTACTTCCACCTCGACACCACCGGTGTAAAACCAGTGGTGCCTACAGCAGACTTTCGCAGTCGTAGGCCGAAATTGAGTTGACCACCGGCATAAAGCCGGTGGTGTCCTCAGTAGACTCTCGCAGTTTGTAGGCTGAAATTGACTGACCACCGGCCTTAAGCCGGTGGTGTCGAAAGTTTAGGCTTCGCTGCCGCGGGGTGTTTTGGAGAGGAGTCGCAGCGCATTCGCGGTCTCAACACGACGCTTCTGTTGGAATTCGGTAACCCAATTGGTCACGGTTCCCACCATATCGCGCGCCGTCTCACGAGCTGTGTTTGCCTTCGGCTTTACAACGGGACGTTTATTCTCGCCCTTTTTGACTATTCGAATTGTTTTCTTATCTGACATTGCTTGTTTTTCGGGTTTTGCGTTGATTCTTAACTCTTATCAACGAAATCGCCGCCACACAGTTCCCAAATTCTTAAACCTAGAACGTAGACACCGACGAATCTTGCAAAGAAGGGGCCACATCAGCTAACGCGTAAAGCATTTGCAAAAAGGGCCATCTAATTTCGATTTTGGAAAAGATTTTTTTAAGAGAGGTTCTATTCGCCCTTAAATCGTACACTTCCAATCAAAACACTGGCGTCTACCGAGACAGTAAGTTCTGTTCTTCACGAATAACAGAGTTCTTTTCTTTCATATCCATCTCCCAAAGAACCTTGTGCGTCTGGTAGACAATGATCGCAAGGACAATAGCAGCGCCGACGTTCACGTACTTGAGGCCGGTAACCATCTTGCGGGTTCCGTATTCAACAAGCAAGGCGTTAATGACGATTACCGCGAGTCTGAATTCAGTCGGACCTAATTTTAAGAAACTGATCTTCAGGTTGTCAGTGGCAGCAAACGCGAGGAAAGTGCTGACTTCATAACCAGCGAAGATCGCCAGCATGATCAAAATCTGGTACCGAGATTTCTCGGGCAGGATAAATGAGTAACCAACAATGATTGAACAGAGGAACAGATAGTCGAGGAGATGATCCATGTAGTAACCCCAACGAACCAATCCCGTGTTCCGGTACTTTCCAACCTTCCCGTCGTAGTAATCCGTGACGTACTGCATAAATACCATCAGGTTCACCATCCATAGCCACCGTAAATCCTTTGCGGCCATAAAGGAGAAAAGAAGAATCATCGACGACCAGACAAGGGTCATCATCGTCAGATGATATGTCTGTAACCAGCCGGGTATCCTGGGAAGGACGCGAATTGCAAGTCTACGTTCCAGGGGGGTTAGGAAAGAGGTGTTTGTTTTGGCAGCGCCAGCGAATTGTTGTGTCTCGATCATTGGTTCCGATGTCTCCACACTCGCTCTGCAAGGCAGACGCCACAATATTCTTAACGTTTATGACGACAAGAAGAGGACGTCAGTCGCATCAATCGGACAGATGTCAGCTTTTTGAGTTATTGGGTATTTAGGACTTCGCGTGGCGGTCTTTGAATAAAGGGTTGGACGGAACCTCAAATAAAAACAACTGACTGGGAGCTGGGAATCTCAAAACGACGGCGACAGCGCACATTCCTGCACGCCAACATATCGTCGATTCTAACCATATAGTCACGCGACTTTTGAAAACGCGCTCTATCCATTTCATTAGCCCCACGTGGCGGCTGAGGCTTCTTCGTCCGCTTTAGCCACCTGACGTCGTAGTCGGATCGCTCGCGACAGTGAGGACAACTGAAGGAAGCTTTTTTGTCTTCCTCTTTTTCATTAAAAAAATCTCTTTCGTTCATATGACTTTCCCCGGGTTAAGTTCTTTCACAAAGCTCTCGAAGATATCGAAAGCTATAGATTCCAGTTTCGTGACCGTCGTTCCAACGGAAATTGATTGCGTAACGACCAACCAGACTTAAGTCACGAATTTCAATCTCTTCCGCGACGCTCTCTGGTTTCAGCATTCGCTCACCTGTCCACTCGTTTACGCATTGCGCACATGGGCACATGCGTCTGAGGGCGACTGCTTTGTAACGACACTCGCGATTGTCAGCCCAAGTGATTCGTAACGTGGAGTCGTCCACCTGTTGGATTTCGCGCGGTTCGATTTCCGGCCCGCGGCGCTCGGACATACCATTCACTTACGTGTTCGCCTCCAATGCCTTCGTCACCGCTCCTGCACTTACGTCGAAATGAGAAGCGTTCCAAACAGCTTTTCCGTCTCGCAGAACGATAACCTGCGGCGTCTCGTGTTGCACTCCCGTTAGGTTCGCTACCTCGCGTGAAAGTTCGCGGGCTGTCTGCACTTCGATCAAATTGACGTTTTCTAATTGCTCCATCTCGCGGTATGCCCGGGAACTGATTGGACACGCGTTGCTATGTTTGAACACGACTACAGGCCGTTCTCTTGAAATACTTATTAGGTTTTCAAACGTGTCTTTATCTACAAGCCTTGAAAAGTTGTTCGCCATATCTCCCTATACCCCTGCTGGATTTGATCTGAGTTTAGCTTACGGCGGAAGTGGGGACAAATTGAGCTGAGAAAGCTGTGCGTGCTGAACCTGCCAACATCGCAGATCAAAACTTGCTGCCCTCAGGTAGGCGTTCGACTACAACTTTACCGTCAGGGACGACCTCAATTGTTAGTTTGTGATTGCTGAGAAGCGACATACCAACCAGAGGATCGATATCGGCTTCATCCACCGAGACGCGGCGCTGTTGCCCTTCCCACAGAATGTTTGCATCGTAAGTGTCGAAAATGATTTCGCGCCGTCAGCCAGGATTGCACGGCCTCGCCGGCGAAATGGGAGTTTGAGCAAGGCCATTATTGCTGCTGGAAGGCTGAGCGAGCCGGTGAATCCTGTATCGACTACCGCTTCCACTTCCTGTACAAAAAAACAAGCCTATTGACGTGCGAAACAAATAGGCCTAAAGTGCCGTCCACTTTAACGAGAAAGCTTTGGCTGTCCTCAAAGCCGGGCGACTTACGAATAGCCTCACGAATCTCCTAACAAGATTCGCTTTCTCTTTTCACGGTAGTGCTCTGGTCTAAGCGTGCGCAGCAACCCTGCGAGCGTTGCCCTCGACGCTCAAGGTTAGTTGCGAGATCACTCTGCGACAGTCACTACTAAAACACGGGAGCAGTCTGTTCAAACCTCATGAAGGAGAAATAAATGTCTAACAAACCTCACTACCGTCTACTTTCCAGATTAACCTCAACGCTCATCCTGGTTTTTTCGTTTACAGTCGTTGGCTTGAACTCGGCAGCTGCGGACGAGATAGCCGTTTGGAACTTCAACGACTCCAATCTTACTGTGGACCACGGCAGCGGTACTCTGGTCAGTAACATCATCGCCGCTAACATCCAGTTCGCAGCCGGAACGACCAATAATGCCCGACAAGGAGATGTAGCCGGGCAAGCCTTGTCACTCCAGGGCGGGACATCAACAGCCAATAACGGCCGAAACATAACAATCAATGTAAGTACTGTCGGCTTAGCGAACATCGTCTTCAGCTTCGCGACTCAAGGAACCAGCACAGGTTTCAACAGTAACCAATTTCAATATAGTCTCGACGGTACCACCTTCACTGACTTCGGGTCGCCTTACGTTCCGGCTGCTGCTTTTGGCGCGATTCCAATAATCTTCACGCTGTCGAGCATTACCGGGCTTAACAACAATCCTAATGCGGCGTTCCGAATAGTCTTCAATGGAGCGACAAGTTCGACTGGAACCAATCGGATAGACAACATTGTTATAGAAGGAAGTAGTACGACTATTCCGGAGCCGGCGTCAGCAGTGCTGCTCGTGTCCGGTGTGTCTGCGCTGGTTGGTCTAAAGCGAAAGAGGCGGAAAGTTGCGAACTCAGCAACCTCCGCCTCCAACGGTATTAGTTAATTGTTTCGGGCTAGTTCCAGTCGCCAACAAGCACAAACGGCGCCCAGTAAAAAGGCGCGCTGTATTTCTTGCCGGAGATCATAGCCAGCTGAGCTCCGCGCAAAGCACTTGATGTTGAACCAGCGTTTGCTGCAAGCAAGCGTCGATAGAAGTCTGTCATGAGTTCCGCAGTCGATCGATCAGCTACCGACCAAAGACTCACGCCGACGGTTGGCGCGCCTGCGTACATGAACGCGCGTGTAAGACCCATGACGCCTTCGCCTCGTTTCTCTTTTCCAAGGCCTGTTTCGCAAGCGGAGAGCATGACCAGAGGACCACCCAGGTGTAGATTGAACACTTCATCAGTGCGCAGGAAACCGTCGCCCGTCTTATTTCCAACGAGTGACAGCACCACTCCCGTGAACTGAGGACGTTCGGCGTTCAATAACCCGTGTGTCGCGACGTGGATGATGCGGTACTTGCTCAAGTCGCGAGTACCAAGATTGTCTTCATTCGCGTCGAGATCAAGCCAGACGTCGGCTGTACCGCCGGATGTTTTTGCCAGTTTGGAGATCTGGTCGGCTTCGACTCGCGTGCCGGCCAGACGGGCTAAAGGCAAGCCCTCCATCTTCTCTGGAGGAGTAGCGGCTTGGCCCGTCACGTCCGTCAAGGCGCTCTGAATTCCAAGCCCACGCACCTCTGCAGTAGAAGCAGTGGGAGCTGCTGCGGCTTTCCGCGCGCGCGCATCATTCGAATTGAAAACCGGATCGGCGATGACAAGCATCGCTTTACCGGAGGCTTTTGTCCGCTGTTGTTTAATTGCTCCAACGACCGAAGCCGATGGCGCATAAACAATCTCATTTGATTTGACAAGGTACGCAAGCGAAGCAAAATCACCGCTGTCCGCTGATTTCAACAACACTTCGAAAGGAATGTAGTTGAGCGAGCCATCGGCAACGACGAGCAGTCGTTTATCAACAACACTTGCCGCAGCCGGCTCGATCGCAACTTTGTAAACTGCATTTGAGGCGGCGATGAATTGTGTCGCTTCTTCAGGCGCCGAAGCGGAGATTCCAATTCCTCGATCGACTTCAGCGACGTCAATACCAACTATTCGACGTTGCAGCTTCGAAGGAATCAGCTGTGCGCGAAGGTCTGTAGCAAGCTTATCCACTGACGCACGACCAGGAAGCTTGTACAAACTTGTCGCGGCTTTGCTAACGACCCATAAATAAGAGCTATCAGGCTGTAAGGCGTATTCGAGCAGCACTGTTTGATCGTCGAGCACGTTCGTCTGTACTTCAGCCAAAGTCAGCGGCTTGTTTGAGGTCAACGAGGCGTAACGCGGACTGGCAGTACGAATCTGGTTTTCGATCTCTTCAAACTCAAGCTGAAGTTTTTCCAGATCAGAGTCTAATTCAGAGGGTTTTTTCTTTAGTTCCTCGCCTGAGATATTTACGCCAGTCAGTAGATCTGCGATCTCTTGTTGACGATCAAGGTTCTCTTGTTTGCGTTTGAGCAATTCTACCGGCACGCCTTCGGTGATTGCAGCGTCCGTTTCACTGAGCAAATCCAGCAGCGACCGAGCACGAGATTGCTCATTGATGCGAAAGGCTTCGGCTCCGTACTCAAGCGCCTTCGCACTCAAGGGCGCGCCGGCGGTTGGATTGTTCGACAACGCCATCTCAGCGTGAGCGCTGGCGGCTTCGTCGAAAACGTCCTTGATAGTAGAGAGGAATGTTGTTCTCGACTCGTCGGCGCGCAAACTTCCCTGTCGGAGAGTCTCGATAGTTGACAGTGATTCACGATAATTCGCGAGTGCGGAATCTCGTACCGTGTTCGCCTTCTTGGGATCTTTTTCCTGGGCGGCTTGCAACCAAAGCGTACGGCCGATACCACGTTGGGCCGGCCACATTAAATCGAGACGCTTGTCGTCCTGTGCTCCCTTTTTAGCGTCAGCGTAATACTTACTGGCGTCTTTAAACTTTCCTTGTCGTAACAGAACATCTCCCAGGCTTGTTCTGGCTGCCGCTCGGAACCGTCGGACCTGGCCCAACTTGGCAACACCCGCCAAACTACTTCCCGCAGCATCAAGGGCGTTCTGGAAGTGTTTCCTTGCGGACTCAAGATCGTTACTCGCATAAGCGACGCGTCCCATTCCTAACTCATAACTCGAGTAGACAATCGAAACGCGATATTCACTCAGTTCTTTCTTGGCTTCTAGAGCTATTGTTAGTGCACTGGTAGGTGCGGTAATTGCGACATTGCCAGTTTGGGCGGCACCGACTATGGCGCCAAAACCACCAAAGCGCCGTCCTACTTTCGCCGCGGTGCTTTCCGGTTTTTTTACATCCATTCGGCTATAGGCCTCTAGAGACTCGGGCATTTTCCCTAGCTTGAAATTTACTTCGCCAATTTTCGCGAGCATCAAGTTTGCGTTGAACTTGTCGTCAGCAATCGTTGCCGCGGCATCAACTCCAGCGGCCGCCTCCGAACCTGCCACCCTACTAACGGCACTTGTGGTTGCGGCCGTATCAGCCGGCTTAATATTTACAAAACCCTCAAAAGACTTTTTGTAGTGATCGAGTGCAACCGTGTATTGACCTTGCCTCAGATACAGATCTCCGAGCTCATTGTGAGTCGCAGCGATGCCACTAACTTTCTTAGCAGCAGTGAATAGATTCAAAGCATTTTGTAGCTGAATGAGTGCCTGGTCTGCTCGACCACGCTTGAGTAGTTTTCGTCCCTCATCCAGCGCCTGCTTAGCGGAATCGGTTTGTTGCGGTACGACCGGGTTGCTACGAACTGGTAATGCCGTCATTGCCAGACTCAAACTGATCAACAACGAAGTGACTTTCAATTTGGTGGGACTCATTTCGTAACCTCTTCAGTTCTCTGACTGAACCAATTGTTTATTGATTGATTGATGTTGCTTAGAAAAACGCTTGAGGCCTTGGTGATATCAGCGCGTCAGGCGAACTCATCATTTAATTCCCCCCAGGCTTCAGCCTGGGGTAAGGGGACTCGGAAAGGGTTAACCGTTTCAACGGTTTAAATTAACTTGCGAAACTATGAGAAACCGTTAAAAACGGTTCGAAGCGCTCCTGCGAACTCTGACCCCGGGCTGAAGCCCGGGGAGAATGAAATGGAATTTGCAAGAGCATTTTCACCAATACTCTGACTTTACTCTTTGTGGACCAGCCCAAGTATAGTCACCAATTTCGAAGTCCTGGATGATGCCATCAAGATCATTGACGGTTCAGGATCCTCCTTCGCCAGACCTAACCCACGCGTTGTGGCTTCTTTTTCCGCAGGCGTTTCAGTTTGTCCAGTCTGTTTACTTCGATTGGCTTGAAGTGGATGCTGCATCTCTTTCTGAACCTGGGCCCATATCTCAGCTGTAGGCTTCACGGGACAAGCAGATGACGAGTTGCGGCAAAGCGCAATTAAATCATCATCAATGGGTAGTCCGGTCAACGGTTCTTTGGTGAACACGAAAAACAACTTTTCGTCGCCGGCGGTTTCATCGAATGCTAGCCATCGCAATCTGTCTTCAGTCGACATGCTGGAAGGAATCTCAAAGGGAACGTGAGCCTGAAGATAGTTTCCACCTTCGTCCAGCGACGCATCCGGATAAATCATCACCGGGGCGCCATCATTCGTAGTGTTGAAGATGTAAAGATATCCATCCGAATTCGTTTCCAAAAGAACTCGAACCCGATCGCCTTTGTGAAAAACTCGAGTCGGATCGGTACGAACTGCTGACCCATTAGCGTCGCGCATGAACAACGTGAGCCCGAGACCCATCCGCTGAGTATTTACGGGCGTCTGTGTGCCCTTACTGTCAGACGTGGGAGTTTTAGGCGTTCTATTGTCGGCGGTCTTGTTGTCTGGAGTTTTGACGTTTGTGTTTTTATTCTCGGTAACGACGACCTTTGGTTTTCGACGACTTACAGTTCCTGAGGCTGGTGCTTTGGTCGACTTCTCTTTCGGGCGTGAGGTCAAAAACGCTCCACGAACATCATCCTGATCTTGCAAAACGTTTGGGGCAGCACTCACCAGGAGGGCCGAACTACAAAGCACAACAAAGAACACGAAGACGAATCTCATAACCAACTCTCCTTAATTTATCGATAATCCATCGACCGAGGCAATTTCAAAGACGCAAAGGTTAATTGTGTTGAATACGAATCTCAAACACTACGGGATTCGCAACCTTATCCGCGGACACTTTGACTCTCACAAACGGCGCTTGGTTGTTTGTGTTGTCAGTTTCCGTAGTTGGCGCCGTCGACATATACCTGGCAACAAAGTCTTTGTACTCGGTCAGTTGTTCACTCGGCATCGGATCGCCCGTAACCTGCACATTTAAGAAGGATGGCGACTCTAAACGCGTTTTGGAAAAGATAACTGTGAACCTGTCTGTACCCGGTTTCTTATCTAAAGTGAGAAGAAATTCCCCGCTTGGGAACACAAAGTCAGAGCCGCCTATCACCTGATTATTCTTAACCCCCGTCAGTTCGGAGGGCTTTGTAGTCAAAAAGGCGGTCGGTTCGTTGTTATCACCACCCGGGCCAATAATGTAGACAAATCCGCTTTCGGGAAAGGTTAAGTGCATCTTGAATGATCGCCCCGAGGTAATCGGCACAAGCGCTGCCACTTTTGTCGTCGGCCCCTTAGAATTTTCAGGTTCAAGTTCAAGGAAGTACTGCGCGACCTGCGTGGGGCCCGCTGGAGTGACCACAGTATTCTGGTTTACCCCGGGTGTCGGCGTTTTCATCTTAGAGTAAATTAGATAACCAGCGACGCTCCCGATTCCCAGCACAACCACCAGAACAACAAGCCCTACAACGACTCCTACCTTGCCCTTCGAACTCTTCGCAGGTGCCGTGGCCACTTCAGCGGCTTTGACCGGTGCTTTTTGCTGGACCGGAGCCTTTTGTTGAATCGTGACGCTCGACGCCATGTCTCCAGCAGATTCCACAACCGTAGCTCCTGCCATTGACGAGTCTGACTGCGGTATCACCGGTTTTGGTTTCGCAATTTCGGCCGCAGCAGGCGGAGAAGTCCTCGAAGACGTCGGACTCGGTGGGTTTGTCGCCGAAGCATCGATGCCGATGACCGTCGGCGCATTAACGTCTGAATTTGTCTGTAGCTTATCCGGGAGAGTTAGCGTTTCAGACAACTCACCAGCTGTGGCGAATCCACCGGGTGCTGCAGTTCCCAGCCCTGCCCGAAGTTCATTCAGCAGGACTGAAGCTGTGGGTTGCCGGTCGCCGCGATCTTTTGCAGTTGCACGCTCAATCGCATCACTAAAACCCCGCGGAACACTCGGTACTACATCCGACAAGGATTTGGCTTTTATCGAAACATGCTCACGTCGCAACTCATTCAGCGTGGTTCCGGAGTAACAACGTCGCCCGGCGATCAGTTCGTAGAAGACAAGACCAAGACTGTAGATGTCCGCCCGTCCATCAATTTCAACGTTTTCATCGCGCGGAATCTCACCCCACTGCTCAGGCGACATGTAATAGGGAGTACCGAGAACCTGGCCAGCCATTGTGAGCGCCGTGTTGCCGGCAGTGTCGACTCCGGCAATCTCGCGCATCTTTGCGATACCAAGATCGAGCAGTTTTATGACCGGCCCACCGTTTCCACCCGGATTCCCGATCATTATGTTTTCTGGTTTTAGATCCCGGTGAACAACGCCCATCGAGTGGGCGGTCTCCAGCACACTCATGATGGGCGTCAGGATCTCGAGAGCGTCGGCGGGTGAAAGTCGACCACGCTTCTTTAGTTCGGCGTCGAGAGTGTGGCCCTCGACGTATTCCATCACCATGTAGATGGTGCCATCGCCCGCCGTTCGCAGATCGTAAACAGTTACCGCGTTAGGATGACGAAAGCGTCGAGCAGCCTGACCTTCACGGCGGAAACGACGCAACCATTCGGCGTTGGTTCGAACCTCGGGCGGAAGTACCTTTATTGCGACCCGGTCACCAAGCAAAATGTGGCGAGCGGCATACACCGCACCCATGCCTCCCTTTCCGAGAAGGGCTTCCATTTGATACTGACCGTCCAGCACGGTGTTGACGATCGATGCCGGGTCGCCTTCCAACACCTCGCCGTCAACGGGGCAAAAGCTCACGCTGTCGTCGAATTTCTCTTTGCAGACAGTGCAATATTTCATTCGGGGCTAGTTAACCATCTTTTAGTTCGGAAGGGGAGCACTGGACTCAATGGTTGGCATTCCGCATCCGAAAACGTTCCGGGGGAGGTGTAGTTTAACATAGGAGACGGGGTAGGGTTTATTGGAGGCTACAATGCAAACGGCAAACTTTTGCCCCGTAGGAGCATGATATTAGTCCCTCTAATCGAGTGCACTCCTATTGGAGTGACAGGCTGTGCAACTGCTGACCATCAAATTTCTTGCCAAACTACTGCATGGCACGCCGACTGAGTGCAGAGCGGTGTCGTGGGAGTTGCTATAGATATTGCGCTCCTCCGGAGCGAAGAAAGTAAATGATCTTCGGCGGCGCAGAATTACGTCAGACCTTTACAAAAACTGCGGACCAATAACCCAAAGCAAAACATCGGCGGTGAAGTGAGCAATCATCGCTGTTTCAAGTCCGCGGACCTTGAAGAGCCAACCAAATACCAACCCTGCAAGTCCGTTAAGCACTAAGGCTGCGCCAACAACGAGCGGAGTTATCGGCATTACGAGTGAAGCCGATGGCAAATGACCCAAACCGAAGAGTATGGCGGCTATAACATTGCCCGCCCAAAACGCTCCACTGCTGAGCTTTCTATCCTTTCGCCAGCTTCGATTGAGGAGCCACGCAAAGAGAGAAAGTAGAAACAACCTGCAGAAGATCTCCTCGTAGAGTCCACCATAGAAACACATCAGGATTCTTTTCCAGAC
>QHXL01000019.1:13359-13678 GCA_003222935.1 Acidobacteriota bacterium | reverse complement strand
GCGATGGTGTCTCTCGCCGACTTCACCAACTCGTAAATCGGAACCCTCCGGGCGATTCCGAGTCATCCTCACGGGCTTTTCTGTTGAGCGTCAGACCGACGACAACGTCCTCGAATCGGATGGCAAGGGCGATGAGGTTTTTATCATGGCCTACGTCGCGCAGTACGCCAATAAATGGTGGCTTCCGCAACCTTATCCCCTCGATGGTGTTTTGACCGGCAACCCTCCGTTGACGTTCCGCCAGACGCTAACGAGCATCGTGATGGGGGACGCCAATAATCAGGAAGAGCCTCGCCTCCGAGCCGGTACCGCCGGCGAC
>QHXL01000019.1:0-13233 GCA_003222935.1 Acidobacteriota bacterium | reverse complement strand
ATTATCCCGACGATTTGGGAGTGGGATGACGGCATCCTTCGTGCACGCGAACAATTTGTCAATGACATCAATGTTTACGTTAACGCTGGACCGTACTCCAACTATCCCCTCACTGTGCGCGGCATGCGCGCCAATGACGTCTTCGGTGCCGGAGACAGGCCCATTGGCGTACTCGATGAGCCGCCGACCATCAGACTCGATTATCAGACTGCGGACGCCCTTGTTCAGCAGTCCGTTAAGCATGGCCCAGGTGAGTTCGAAATTCTCTACGGCGGCGAAACCGAGAAGTACAGACTCTATTACAAGATCGAGCGGCTGCCGTAGACGGATTCGACTGCACAAACCAATGGACCTGAAACACACAATGAAAGGAACGGTCATCATGAAACGCAAAATATTTTTAATAAGCTTCTTCATGCTTCTGGCAGCGACGCTGTTATGGACAACTACCTGGACGACGTCGGCACAGGACAAGAAAGGAAAGCCAGCGAAGCCAACCTCAACCGATAAGGGTACGACTCCTGCTCCGGCTCCGTCGCCAGGCGATGACCGCGGCACGTTCCGCGTTACGCTGCTCGGCTTTGTCATCAATCACGAGACGCGCGACACACTGTTAGAGACTGATGGCAAGCGCGACGAGGTTTACCAGGTGCCGGTCGTGTTTACTTACGACCGCGAACGTGGTCTCGAAACGCGTGCGTTCAGCGTCTTCGGTCCGGTCTTTGGCGATACGAACAATCATCCGACTTATCAGCGCGCGGGGTCTGCTAGTGACCGCGGGGGACTCCGTACGGGTGATCCCTTTCCAACTGTACGACCATGGGAGGGACGCACGCCGCCAGGTCCCGGTTATGGTTTCCCCTCAATTCTCTTCGAAGGCGAGTTGCGCGCGTCGCAGAACGCTGGGGTGATTATTCCCTCCCTATGGGAGTCGGATGGAAATCAAGAACTATTCAGACCTTACCTGGATTCAATTGCGCGCGCAGTGCCATCAATCACGGATTATGTCGCCAGTATCGTATCGTCGCCACTAATCTCTAACGTGTTTCGCCCGATTCCTGGTGGTCCCTTCGGCCTCGGCAGCCCGGTCACGCTCGACCCACGAATTTTCGACATGCGAGATCGCCCGATTGGTATGGAGCGCTTCGTCGCCGCGCCCGATCGCTTCACGTTCCAGCCTTATGTACTCGTTCTGACTTACGAAGGCGCCCGCGATGCGGTCTCCACGGATAACGGCTTTGGCGCGGGCGTGATCGAGGTGCGCTACGACGAAGCGCGCGAACTGGAAGGCAGCTATTCGCTTTACTTCAAAGTTGAGCGCGTGCGTTGAAAATATCGGCGCTATCGAAGGCGAAAACCTAAACACAGAATTCGGAAGATTCATTAGATGTCTTCCAAAAGGAGTTGATTATGCGATCCACATTCTATGCAGCAATGCTGTTTACACTTTTACTGATCTCGTCGATCACCGCGCCAGCGGCGTCAAGTGTTCGCGAAGAATTTAAAGTGACTGAAGTGTTCCTGAAAGCGGACGACGGACGTCCATCTGGCCCATGTCCCCTACGAGTTATATTTAATGGCTACATCACAGCCAATGGTCCAGGCACGATCAAATACACGTTCACGCGCAGCGATGGAGCAACTGGTCCTGTTTACGCCATGGAGTTCCAGAAGGCCGGTACGCAGGCGGTAATGACCAACTGGACTCTTGGCGACCCGAGAGTTCTGCCGCGATATGCAGGTTGGCAAGCGGTGAAAGTATTAAGTCCCGTGGAGATCGAATCGAACCACGAAACCGGATCGTTTGAAATTAACTGCGGGACGGGCGTCTATCAGGCGAGAGAGATGAACCCCAAAGGACCTGGCGACGACAAGACACTCAGTACCGAGCTAGTGTCGCTTATGCAAGGGCAGACCGCTCGTCTGGAAGTAGCGAACACGGGTGATCAGTCACTTGTTGTTTGGCTTTTCTTCCGCGACAACGAAGGCAAGGTGCTGATCAAAAAAGAGGTGAAGATAAAGCCGGGGGCGACGGGAGCGTTAGAGTATTCGATCACAGGTCCCAACAACCCACTCAATATCGCTGCGCAGTTTGGCAGCAAAGACAACCGATCGCTTCTCTTGATTCACCCGACGCTTGAGATTGTCAATAAACAAACCCGATCGACCGTCAAGACTTTCGGGCCGGAAGCCTTTACACAGATCTGGGGAGATCTGCCTGCCGGACGACCTGCAGTACGGAATGGAGACCGCCAGGCTCAACCGTGAAATCACCCCGGGCAACATCTGCACTCGCAATTGGCCATTGCATTTAGGAGTGGTCCTACTTTCGGTGGACCAAATGGGCTTAACTACGGGCGGGTGCGATCACTCGCAATCGTCCAGTGGAATTCGAAAAGGTTTTAAAGAGATGAAATGCATCACACTGAAACTTCTGGCCGCTAGTCTAATTCTCCTGAGTCTTAGCCTGCAGCCGGTTGTAGCTCAAGCGCCGTCAAAAGCTGCGGATCTGATTGCCTTGAAGGCCCAGGATTTCAAACTCGGCAGCCCTCGTCCGGAGAGCCCTGCTCCTCGACAAACTCCGCCACCGCGCAATCAAGGTTGGTGGCAAGCTTTCGAACGCGGATGGGTGTACTGGACCCCAGGTCACGGCGCTCATGTAGTACGTGGAAGAATTTTTGAAGCGTGGGGACGCGAAGGTTGGGAACAAGGTACGTTGGCGTTTCCGATCAATGATGAAGAAGCATGCCGAGCACCTGATTCGCGCGATCTTTTCCAACGCTTCGAGGGTGGTGTGATCTACTGGCGAGCGTCAACGAACGAAGCGACGTTTCATTACAACGATGCGCAAAACGGTCTCACGTTCGCAGTCAACGGAGTCTGCACGCCAACCGCAGTCGCAGCGCCGAACACAGCGACGACTGCACCTATCAGCACAAATAGAGTCGAGCCGAACATATCGGTTCCTGCCGAAGGTCCGCCGTTACCTCCCGATAAAAAGCCGGCGCCTGTTGAAAGAAGCCGCGGTTTGTTTCGAATCACGATCGATAATTTCATCGTGGAGCACGTGGTCCACGATGGTGCGCTCGATGCTGGTGACGATGCGTTCGTGATGTGGGACGCGCAGGAGTTCAATTCTGATGGTCGACTGGTCGGTGGCCCTCGGTCAGGTCAGAGTCCTATTTACGGCGACATGGGTCGGAACCGAGCGCAGATACAAGCCGGGACGCAAGGTGAAAACGGCGGACTCAGAGCCGGTGACAAAATCACTGGGCGATCGGCGCCGTCAGCGAATCGCTTGCCAATGCTTGTTGGGGATTTTGAATTGGTTGATGGCGAAAACGCTTTCGTCTTTGCGCCGACGATGTGGGTAGCCGAAGACAACGTGGGCGAGAATGCTCGTCTATATCGCCAAAGATTTCAAAGTCGAACACGCTTTGCCGCTTACGATGTGCGTCACTTTTTGGAGGAGCCGTTCAGTGCTCGGTTTCACTGGCTCTACGGCACCTCGCGCGGCGGCGACGACTGGTTTGATATGCGTTTTTATGCAGGGCCAACCATTAGAGAAGATCGGCCGATCGGATCCTATCAAGCCTATTCCACCGTTGCTAACATTTGGTATACACGCACTCTTGATTTCATCCCTCACACCTTCCTGCTCACCTACAAGTACGTAACCGACTTTATGCAGTCAGCTGGTGGACGACGGGAGGTCCCGTTTGAGGTCCGCTACACCGGCGCCTCATACAGCGGCATGGGCGGCGGTAGTTACACCATCAACATGACAATTGAGCGTGTGAAATGAAATGAGAAGTTCAGGCGCGTCGTGTGGATAACCGCACGACCGTGCACTTCATCTAGTTAACCGGCTCATAGATAGGGAGACGTGATGAAATACAAACTCATTCAATTGCTTCGTTGCCTAAATAGTGAATAGTGAATAGTGAATCGCAAATGGGAACTCGAATAAGAGGGTCCACGATTCTCGATTCACTATTTACGATTAACGATTCACTATTTACGATTCACCGTCTTATGCAGCCAGGCTTTCGCTATGGTCCAATCTCGCTCAACCGTAGTAGGAGACACCTTCAACACCTCAGCCGTTTCTTCAATAGAGAGTCCGCCAAAGAAACGTAACTCAACAACTCGACCTCGACGTGGATCCATCTCAGCCAGGCTCGTGAGTGCTTCATCGAGCGCGACTAAATCAGGAGAACGTTCATTCGCGACTTCCTCTGCGTGACCAAGCGTGACTTGTACCGCACCGCCGCCACGTTTCTGGTACTGGCGCCGACGCGCATAGTCCACGAGGATTCGTCGCATCAACTGCGCAGCGATGGCCAGGAAGTGCGCGCGGTTCTGCCAGTGCATATGCTTCTGATCGACCAGGCGTAGATAAGCCTCGTTAACCAGCGCGGTCGTCTGCAAAGTATGGCCCGGCCGTTCGCGACGCATGAAGCCGCGCGCGAGACGACGCAATTCTTCATTCACTAAAGGCACAAGTTGATCGAGCGCGGCTTGGTCACCGTCGCTCCAGGCGACGAGCAGTTGCGTAACACTCTTTGGTGCAGCGTGATTCATTCTTTCAGATTTAACACTGCGAGCAGGTTGTCTCGTTCAACCGCCAAGCCGCATCTACTGGCAACTAAAAAAATCTAGCAATGGCTGGAGAGGTCTTGCTCCAGTTCTCGCGTAAGTAAGTGAAGGCGCAAACCGGACATAGGGTACGTGAAACTGCAGGGGGAATCGAGATTCTAGACTCGCCTCTGTCCGGCAGGCAAACAACTTTTCCGAAGGGGCTTCACCCGACAGTCTTTCAGACCAAAGCGAACGTTGCTGCTGGGACCGCACGCGTCCCCGCGTGCCCGCGAGCGCACCCAAGCCCTTTGGCGGCTAAGGCATGCACGCGAGGACGCGTGCGGTCCCAGCAGCAACGTTCGCTTTAGTGCGATCTGAGTAGAAAGGAACGCTGATCAGAAGGCCTTAGGAATTTATCAAAGCTCACGTCTTATTGAGTCACGACAAGCTAAAGAGCCTCTTGCAAAATTCACTTACTCTCGCGGCGATGAAGTCAGTACCGAAACGCGGTAGCGTCGGGTCCGTTTGAAATTATTGGGCTCAAGTCGTAGAGCAACCCGACGCTACCTCGTTTCGGTACTGACTTCATGCCACGAAGTTAACTTTTGTTCAACTCAAAGCGAAAGTCCGACGAACTTTAAGTTTGTCGAACTGTCGCAAGCGAGAATCACGACAAACTAAAGTTCGTCGGACAGCACGAAGCGCGGAAGAGTGGTGCTCTTCCGCGCCTCGAAATCATCATGGATGCAAAGTTAGAAAGCGATGAATGGATCTGTATGGACCACCCTGACAGCGAGGCCATCCAACGTATCAGTAAACTGAGGCCTTGCTCCTGATGTCCGGTCAACGTAAATAACTATGGCGGCTTCTCCATCATCCTTGTCCGAAGCGCCAACTCCTACACCGATCACTCCAGGCTGGGCCATGAAACGTGCCCGATTCTGTTCCAACACCGCAGAAGCGTGATCAATCGCCTGCTGAGGTAATGATCTTCCCTGTCCAAGACCAGGAATAAAAGGTTGCTGTTCACCTTGATTCAAGAGAGCTTGACCTCCGAGAGGACTACTAACACCGCCAATAAAGGTAATCGATCTTCCAGAGACAGTGCTAAGTTTTGACAGTACTTCTCCAATCGGATTTCCTATCGTTGAGCTGCTGCTACCGGCAAACAATAAGGCAACCGGATTATGCGATGCATTGTTGGTAACGATCAAAGATCCGGAGTCGCCACCCGCGCTGAACGAACTACTATTGATCACTACCTGGTTCGTGTAACCAACCGTAAACTTTTTACCCTGACCGCAACTCTTCTGATATTGCACATTGACGCTGGTATTGACCGAGCCAATGGTACCGGCTGTAAAACCTGTCGTTCTCCCACTCTTCGCCACCGAGAGACCCACTGAGGGGTTTACCACATTACCGCTTGGCACTCCGATGTCCTCAATGAACCCTGTTGGATCCATTGTTCCCGTGCGCAATTGGGCCAGGGCGGCGTCGACGTTCGACCCGAGCGGTGAAGCAATGGAAAAGTCAGCTACCACTGTCGCAACGTTGCAATTGTTGTCGATCATTCCCGGCTGAGATACATCTTCACCAGCCGTCGCCTGATCACCGCGAGCAAGTACGTGATTATTGCTCAAAATGTATGTTGTGGTTCCATCAGTAACTA
This sequence comes from Acidobacteriota bacterium, assembly GCA_003222935.1. GTDB lineage: Bacteria > Acidobacteriota > Blastocatellia > Pyrinomonadales > Pyrinomonadaceae > PSRF01. The sequence continues at coordinate 6,980 of QHXL01000019.1, read as the reverse complement.
GCGAGCCGAGCGTTCCGCTACAGCAATAAAGACGAGACCTATCATTCGTATTTCCACCTGACACACCAAGGTGCAGGTTTCGTACTCGATGATTGCTGCCGCCGTCGGCCAGACCTGGCGTTAGTAACGAACTTCCCACTAAAACTAACGCCACACATGAAAAGAGGGCAATGGTTCTAATCTGACGCATTTGGATCTCCTTATGTTGATGAAGTGTTGAGGTCAGCAATGTTGCTGGCGTCGCAAAGAATTCCCCGGAACATGCGTACCAGAAAATTCTTGTAAGGATTCGCTCGGTTCGTCGGGGGAGCCCAAGTTTGCGGCAACGAGGAATGGTAAGTCAACATGTCCGACGAACTCCAGTTTATCGATCTTTCACCTGGCCACCATCACGACAAACTAAAAGTTCGTCGGACACTCGTAACGCGCACTTCCCTCACTCCCTACCTACCTACATAGGTAGTTACATTCGTCCAACCCTCCTTGCTATAAGCCACGTTCATGATGCCGTTCTCTCCATTCACAGTCTGGAGCCCTCTTGTTTTGACTGTAAGGTCCAGACTGGAATTCTCCGACTAAGCCTGTCTTTTTCGGCTCAGCGTGTTCCGCGCAAAAGGATTCCAATGTATTCGAAATTCAAAAGTCACCGGGTTATTGTTGTCCTAACGCTAATCTACGCCGTGACATTTCTGACTACGGTCGGGAACAAGGCAAAGCAATCTCACAAGCTGAATCCGCACGTTAATCCGAACGCTCTTACGCTGAGTGGCAAAGAAGCCATCAATCAGCTCAAGCGACAAGGCACTTATGCATCACTAGAAGCAGCCATGATGGCCGACCTCACAGCGCCCTGGCAGCAGCAGATGCATCTACAAGCACAAGATGGAACCGCCTTCGACTACTTTGGCTGGTCCGTAGCAATAAGTGGGGATACAGCGATTGTCGGAGCTCATGAAGATGACGAGGGAGGAACTTTTCAAGGTTCGGCCTATATCTTTGTCCGAAACGGCGCTGAGTGGACGCAACAGCAGAAGCTAACCGTCAATGAAGATGGCTTTTCGGGAGATAGATTTGGTTTCTCGGTGGCAATCAGCGGCAACACCGTCGTCGTGGGATCTCCACTCGTCGATCTGGATAACAATACGAATGGAGTAAACGAGGATCAGGGAGCCGCTTATGTCTTTGTGCGAAACGGCGTGACCTGGTTGCAGCAAGAGAGACTGACTGCAAATGACGGGGGGTTGCGGCACAACTTTGGCAGATCAGTCTCGATCAGCGGCAACACGGCAGTCGTCGGCACCCAGGCCGCTCGAGCTTATATCTTTGAGCGAAACGGTACTACCTGGTCTCAAAAGAATCTGACCGCAAATCTTCAGCCGGGCAGTTCATTCGGTTCCTTCGTCGCGATCAGCGGAGACACGGCACTCGTACAGGCCAACGATCTGGCGGATTTCAATCCCGCCGAGGGTCCAGAAGGCTCGGTCTATGTCTTCGTCCGCAACGGCGATCAGTGGACCATACAGCAGAAGCTAACCACAACCGACTTTCAGACGGGCGATGCATTCGCCAGTTCATCGCTAGCAATCAGTGGTGATACTGCAGTAATCGCATACACCAACCTTGGCTACAGCTGCAGAGCGATCGGCGAAAATTGCAACACCGAGCACCTCCCGGACGAAACAAGGCAAGGCGCGTATGTCTTTGTACGGAACAACGGCATCTGGGCGCAGGAGACCAAGCTGGTCCCCCCGTACGGCATCCGGGCCGGTACTTTTCCGAAGGTCGCCGTCAGTGGTGATAATGCGATCGTCGGTTTTGATGGCGGAGTTGTAGGCTCTGCTTTTGTTTACAACCGCGAGGACGGATCATGGCTCAATCAACAAACTCTGAGTGGCCGACACGTTGGGGCATTTGACGGTTTCGGTTTTTCCGTCGGCATTAGTGGCAGCACGGCAATTGTCGGAGCGGTAACAGACGACGTCGGTCCCAACCCGCAAAGCGACTTGGGTGCGAACGTCAACCAGGGATCGGCCTTCATTTTTTTAAGCTCGCCCGATACAGATGGCGATGCAATTCCGGACGACTGGGAGCGAAACGGCGTTTCAATAGATGGAGCCTTTATTGACCTGCCCGCGATGGGCGCCAATCCAAAGCACAAAGACATTTTTGTCCACGTTGACTGGATGGTGCCCGCCCCAAACGGGGTGGTCTATAAACCGGATCCCAGGGCTATTAAGACCGTCACTGACTCTTTTGCTATCTCCCCGGTCACCAATCCAGATAACAAAACCGGAATAAATCTGCATGTGGACGTCGGCGACGACAGCCTGATGAACGCCGCCGATCCCAAGAAAACCTGGGGCGCATTATCACGCTCCGGCCCGGTGCCCTATCAACAAACGATCGGCATACTCGATGACAGCGGCTACAGTTGGACCGAGGTTGACATAGTCAAAGCGCTACACTTCGAGTCGAGTCAACGAAGTCCTATTTTCCACTACGCTCTGTTCTGCAACAGTATCGGTGGCCCTTACAGCGGACTCTCGCGTAAAGCTCCAGGTCCAGACTTCCTAATCGCTCTTGAAGGTGCGGCTCGGCCTGTAGAGCAGGTGGCGGGAACGTTCATGCACGAGTTGGGGCATAACCTTGGGCTCGCTCACGGCGGCGTGGACAGTGTTAATTACAAACCAAACTACCTGAGCGTCATGAATTATCAATTCCAGGCGCCTGGAGTTCTCAAACCGAATGGAAAACAGCGAATAGTTGATTATTCAAGATTTGCACTTCCCACGCTTAATGAGAACAATCTTATTGAGAGTCTCGGAATCATAGATCCGTTCGGTCATCCGACGTTTTGGAACAGTGTCAGCAACCTCAATAACCCACCTGGTTCAAACAAATGCGTAGAGCATCCGAACCTCTACAACAAAGTTTTTCTCCCTCCCGCCCTCGACTGGAACTGCGACGGCCTATTAACCGTTGCACCAGTCAAAGCCGATCTTAACGGCGATTCAATATGCGTAAAGTCCGGTCCCGATTTTACTCTGGAGACTGTCCCAGGTGGTGACGACCTGGTCGCCGATGTTGCTATCGTCGATGGGCCCAACCGTAAATGCGAGACCACAGCGGCGGCTACTGATAAGCAAATTTTCAGTGACTATGAAATCCAGCCAATTACGTTGATTGGTTTCAACGACTGGGCCAACCTTCACTATGGGGGAGGCGGAAGAATTGGAGCGATGGGAGTGGGAGATTCTGATGAAATTCTCACCGCGGTTAAAGAGGCGACTTTCGAAGAACTAAGGGATGGTTTGCCCCCGTATCTTCTTGAAGAAGGATTGGTCGCGCCTCGGGACGAAGTCACACTGTCAGAACAAAACGGCAGCGCGCCTCTCACGGTGAATTTCGACGGAAGTGGTTCGACCGCCGTGACAGGAAGCATTGTCGAATGGGCCTGGGATTTCGGCGACGGCACCACGGGAAGTGGCGCAATCGTCGCTCACACTTATACGACGCCTGACACCTACTTCGCGTCTCTCACCGTGACCGACAGCAGTGGACGAGTGAACCTTATCCCGCTCCTACACCGAATAACTGTCGAAGACTCACCGTCACCCACACCGACTCCTACACCAACCCCCGAGTTGAAGCCCAACCTGACTCCTCATCAGCTCGCTGGCTGGTCCAACAAGTTGGTCGTGTCCAACACGACCGGAACGAATACGGATGCCTCGTCGCTGCTCTCGAGCGATCTGCTCTACGTCGATCTAGCGATCATAAACAATGGCGACAGTGCCACCTCAACGTCCTTTCAAGCGAAACTCTATATTGATGGTTCAGAGGTACACAGCTTCAACGTGAGCCCGCCACTCAATGTCCTGGATTACACATACCTCCTGGATCTTCCAGTAGGACCACTCAATGCGGGACAACACACAATCAAGATCGTGGTAGACACGAATGGAGAAATCTCAGAGAGCGACGAAACGGATAACGAATACACGAGGCTGATCGATGTCGCTTCGGGTGGACCGCCTACTGCAAACTTTATCAGTCGACAGAATGGCGAGTGGTCCAATCCATGTACCTGGAATGCACCGGACAGCAACGGAAATTGCGGGTCGCGCCTTCCCGGGCAGACGCCGTCCGACGACGTCGAAATCCTGCACGCTGTTACAACTCCCGGTGGCGGCGGTTGTCGTGATCTTAAACTTTCAGGTTCAGTTGCGGGCAACCCGATTAGCATCACAGGCAACTTGCAGATTCTCGGCGGAACAGTAAACGCGAACATCACCGTCGGAGGCAGCACAAACGTCATCGGAGGCGGCGCGCTACACAAGGTTCTCACCACTAAGGGCATCACTGTCGGCGGCACACTCGCAGGGTCAGGATTTATTTTTGTCGTGTCGAATTCTGCCAACCCGGTCGTGTTCACCAACAACGGCGTAGTGACACTCGAGGGAATACGTTTCGGCACTGATGGTCAGGCCTTCACCTACACCGTAGCCGGCAACGGCACATGGAACATCAATCAATGGATTGAGCTTCGTGCGATTAATACTTTGGAGATTGCGGGTTCTCAGCAGATGAACTCCACACTTTCAATTCCACCGGGTTCCAGGGTGATTGTTAGTGGTGCGTTGACCAGTGGCAGCGGCGATATCGGAAACAACGGAACGATTGTCATTAGCGGCAGCTGGACTTTCAACGGGCGCTCAATCCAGAACGCCGGCACGCTCGACGTAGGCAACACTACTTTGAATTTCAACGGTACGGAGTTTTTTGGTACCGGGGGCGGTGGCGGAGTAGTTATCGGCACCGGCAATATTAGATTTGCGCCGAGCGATGGAAGCGCTGTGCTGGCCGTGAATGGAGTGATTGGTCCCGCAGTGACAATCGCTGCAGGCACGATCGTATATCAATCGGGGCTATCGAGTTCGAACACAGGCGGAGTCTTTGGACCATTCGTCGTCGATCCGGGAGCCGTATTCTCGATGACGGCATCCGCGCTCTACGCCCACGGCGATGTGACGATCAACGGAGCCGTTACAAAAGCCGGGCCGCCGAGCGACACCGCGATCATTAATTTCAACGGTTCGACGTTCACCAATAACGGATCGATCGGCAACATCGACTTCCTCAACTTCAATGTTATCAACGCGCCGAAATCACAATTCATCGCCGGCACAGGTACATGGGGCGCCACGAATGTTGGCGTCGGTGGCAACACACCTTCAACCGCCAACGTAACGCTGCTCAGCGACGTCACCTTCACTCTCAATCAACTCGCGGTTCGGTCAGGCTCTACCTTGAACGTTGGGAGTCACACCCTGACTCTTAACAACCCGACTATCCTGAAGATACAGTCGACCGGCATCGCTAACATTGGAGGTCCGTTCACTCCTGTGATTATCGATCCTCTGTTGGAAATAGCCGCTGGTACTGTCAAAGGAACTGGAATCACTGCCAATGGCGGACTGACGATTGACGCGGGCGCGACATTTTCCCTGTACGGCAGCTTTGGCATGAGAGCGTACGGCAACGTCACGAACAACGGCACCCTCAACACTTTCAGCGACGCTCCCGGTCTTCAATTCTTCGGAACCAACTGGACCAACAACGGCGCGATAGCTGGTGCGTTGGGTATAGGTTTTGGTACCTCCATAATTGCCGGGCCACCCGTATCGCAAAGCCTCGCCGGCATCGGCTCCTGGGCCAACCCGACGTTGTTTAAACGGCGGGACGCTGTACCTTGAAGGACGGCTCAACACGGGTGCGTTTACGATCACCTTACCGTGCAACGTGAAGTGGGAAGGCAACGGCGACACGGTCGGTAACGTCCATCGCAAGAACATCCCTTGTTCCGCGCCAGTAGCTTTCGGAAACCCATTCACAACTCTTGACTTCACCTCGGGCGTGCCCCCGACCGAAGTGACCATGAATATCGCCCTGTCGTCGCCTGCTGATTTTTCGGAAGCAGTCAACCGCACTTACACGGTCACTCCCATCAGTGTCGGCGGTTACGCTGCAACCTTGCGACTCCACTATCTCGATCCAGAACTCAACGGCAACGCGGACGCAGCAACACAACTGTGGCGGAAAGACGAAGCGGGTTGGACCATGCAGGGCGCGACCAATCGAAACACGACCAGCAAGTGGGTAGAACTTGGGGGCGTTACTCAATTCTCGCCCTGGACCATTGCCGCGCCACCGGCTCCGCGAGGCAGTTTGCAATTTGGCGCCGCAACTTACACAACCAACGAAAACGACGCTAGTGCAACAATCACCGTCACTCGCGCCTCCGGTAGCGGCGGCGCAGTTTCGATTCAATATGCGACTTCAAACGGCAGTGCGATTGCCGGCGAGGATTACACGTCAACACAGGGAACACTTAACTTTGCCAATGGCGAAACATCGAAGACCTTCGAAGTTGGAATCATCAACGACTCAACAGAAGAGCCGGCAGAAACCATTAATCTGGTCTTGAGTAATCCGTCAGGCGGGGCGACCCTGGGAACTCCGTCTGCGGCCACGTTGAGGATTCCCGCTAACGATGGGACCCAGGCCACCATTTCGACAGAGTTGATCAGCGCAGCTACTAACGGCGAAGCAGGAAATGAATACTCCGGCGGGTTCGTTATCGGCAAGACAATGATCAGTGCGGATTGCCGCTACGTGGTCTTTGAGAGTTCGGCGAACGATCTGGTCGGTGGGGATACAAACAATCGAACGGATGTGTTTGTGCGCGACCGTCGCACGGGCACGACAACACTCGTTAGCCGTGCTTCAGATGGTACGCTCGCCGACGCTCAGTCTTTTGACGGCTCGATCAGTTCCGACGGGCGCTACGTAGTCTTTTCCAGTAATGCGACTAACCTCGCGCCAAACGACACCAACAGTCGCGCAGACATTTTCGTCCACGACCGTCAAACATCGAAAACCACGCGCGTTAACCTATCGTCCGCCGGCGCACAGGCTTC
>QHXL01000392.1 GCA_003222935.1 Acidobacteriota bacterium | reverse complement strand
CTCAGCTGACACGCGAGAAGAGAGAGAGTCCGAAGGTTATCAGAATATGTCGTCGCCTACTAGAGTTTGAGATCTTTCGACGGTAACTCGATTTTGAATCTCTGTGTTATCTCTGTGCCCTCTGTGTAGCAAGTTCTTAGGATCTTGTTTTCTGACAAAGTTTTTGTGATTGTGAGTTCTCTTTTTTTTATAGCAACTTCGCCTCGGCTTCGCCGCCTGTTGTGAGGATGTGGCTATGCCCTTCCGTACAGAGTTTCATTCGCTTCGGCTGCGCCGCTTAAAGCACGGACGTGACTGTTCGCCCGGTTTCATCCAGGTCGACCTCGAGGGCGCAGCCCAAATTTAGCGGGCGACCGATCACGGAAGGGCACAGCCACATCCTCACAACAGGCGGCGAAGCCGTTCACGCTAGAGCTCATATTGGTTGCGGCTGTGCTGGCGCTGCGTCTTCTTAGTAACTCTGCCTCTTGCTCAGCGTTCTGTGCGCCTCTACGGTTCAGAATTGGCCGATCCTTTAAACCGCAGAGATGCCGAGAACGCTGAGGATACGCAGAGTTTCATCGAGGTATCTGCTTGTTTACGATAAGCACTGAAGCTCTGTGGTGAGATCTATCTTACGAACTTAATGAACCACGGACACAGAGGTAGCACAGAAAAATTTCAAACTAGAGGAGTTGTGCACTCTTGCCGAAACTACGTAGTACCGTTCTCGTCGCCGAAACAGTTAGAATGCCCGCGCTTTCCACGCAGTCCAAAGACGGTCATTCAACTTGCTCTTGAAGGACAACACGATGAACAAACGTTTAGTCTTCACACTCCTCTGCCTCCTCTTCTGCTTTCCTTCAAACAATTTCATTGAGGCTCAACAAATTGGTACCGATCAACTCCAGGCCATGAAGTGGCGAATGATTGGACCATTTCGCGGCGGACGAACGGTCGGCGCTACTGGAGTACCCGGTCAACCAAACGTCTTCTACGTTGGTGTCAATAACGGTGGAGTGTGGAAGACAACCGACTACGGCCAGGTGTGGAAACCGATATTCGACGACCAGCCCACCGGATCGATTGGCGCACTCGCAGTCGCACCTTCAAATCCAGATATCATCTACGTCGGCAGCGGCGAGGGATTACAACGACCCGATCTCTCAACGGGAGACGGCATCTATAAATCGACCGACGCAGGGAAGACCTGGCGACATCTTGGCCTTCGCAATGCAGAACAGATCGGCGCTGTAGTTGTCGATCCGAAAGATCCAAACCTTGTCTATGTGGCAGCGCTGGGCCACCCATACGGAGCAAACGAGGAGAGAGGTGTCTTTCGTTCAACCGATGGCGGCGAAACCTGGCAGAAGATCCTCTACAAGGACATCGACACCGGCGCCATTGCATTGGTAATGGACCCGACCAACTCAAAAGTTATCTATAGCGTTCTATGGTCAGCGCGACAGGGCCCGTGAGAAAACGGCGCGTGGCAAGGTCCCGGCAGTGGTCTGTTCAAAACTAATGACGGCGGTAACAACTGGCATCAACTTACCAAGGGCCTGCCAACGTTCGAACAGGGACTTGGCCGCATCGGCATCGCCGTAGCTCCAAGCGATCCCAAGCGCGTTTATGCGACGGTCGATTCGAGCCAACAAGGGGGCATCTACGTCTCAAACGACGGCGGCGAAAGCTGGGAACGTGCCACGGGCGAACGACGCGTGTGGGCGCGCGGTAGTGACTTCGCCGAAATCGATGTCGATCCTTTTAATAAGGACATCGTCTATTGCTCGGCGATCGCTTTGTACAAATCTACTGACGGCGCAAAGACGTTTACGGCTTTCAAGGGAGCGCCCGGCGGCGATGATTACCACACCATGTGGATAAATCCGGATAACTCCAAGACTATCCTTATCGCTAGCGATCAAGGCGCGGTAGTTACGGTTAATGGAGGCGAGACGTGGAGTTCCTGGTACAACCAACCGACTGCGCAGTTCTACCATGTGATCACTGACAACGAGTTTCCCTACATGGTCTACGGAGGACAGCAGGAAAGTGGATCGGCCGGAGTGAAGAGTCGCGGCGACAATGGAGCGATTACGTTTCGCGATTGGCGCACTGTCGGTGTCGAAGAGTATGGATACGTTGCCCCTGATCCACTCAATCCAAATATTATCTACGGTGGCAAGGCGACGCGATTTGATGTGACCACGGGTCAGGTGCAGAACGTAGCGCCCGAGGTTTTGAGAAGCGGAAAGTACAGATTTCTTAGAACGGCTCCGATAATGTTCTCGCCGCTGGACGGGCGGGTCCTTTACCTTGCCGGTAACGTTTTGTTTAAGACAGTAAACGGAGGATCAAGCTGGGAAATTATCAGCCCTGATCTGTCGCGTGAAAAACCGGAAGTTCCTGACAGCATCGGTGTCTTCCGTCGACCTGAGATGGCGACGCAACCTCGACGCGGAGTGATTTATGCAATTGCACCGTCACCCAAAGACATCAATACGATTTGGGCCGGCACAGACGACGGACTTGTTCACATAACCCGCGACGGAGGCAAAACATGGCGCGACGTCACACCGCAGGGCATGTCTAGCTGGAGCAAGATTTCTCAAATCGATGCTGGTCATTCCGACCCGCTTACGGCGTACATCGCGGTGAATCGCATTCGACTCGACGATCAAAAACCTCACATCTACCGCACAAGTGATGCTGGCGCCACCTGGAAAGAAATTGTTACCGGATTGCCGAGTGGCCCGGTCAACACTGTCCGCGAGGATCCGCAGCGCCGTGGATTGTTGTTTGCCGGGACGGAAACAGCGGTCTTCGTTTCATTTGATAACGGAGACAACTGGCAGCCTCTGCGTCTCAACATGCCGGCTACTTCGATTCGCGACCTGGTTGTGCACAACGACGACATCGTGGTAGGAACACACGGCCGGTCGTTCTGGATACTCGACGACATCACTCCTTTGCGACAAGTGACGACTGTTGGTCCATCTGATCGCGCGTACCTCTTCGCGCCCCAGGTCGCATACCGGGTAAAGAGAAACGTAAATAC
>QHXL01000391.1 GCA_003222935.1 Acidobacteriota bacterium | reverse complement strand
GAGGCAGACCTGGAGCCATCGCCGGATTAGGAGCTGGGAGGCCGCCCTTGGTGGTGACATCAGTCTCCTTAGCGATAGTCGTTTGATTGCCCGATTCGAAGACGGAGACAAAGACGCGGGAGCGATCGGCGTTTCGGGCGAGTGCACGCGGTTGTTTACCAAAGATCTCGATTGTCGTTGGCGTTAAGGTCGGATTTGCGGCGTCGAAAACTTTGACCCAACCGCGACCTAGTCGATCGATTGCAGTTCCGGAAAGTAGTGATCCTCCGCCCGACACGCAAACGAACGCCATCTCCCTGGTCGATCCTGCAAACAAGATGTCGGTCGGTTCGTCACCAACCTCTATCGAACGCACCACATTCCCGGTGGCTAGATCAACTATCGAGATTGAGTCAGAAAGCCAATTCGCAACCCAGGCTTCGTTGTCGTTTCTAACCGCCACGCTGACCGGCTCCAACCCAACCGGAATCTCAGCGATCAGCTTTGGAGCAAGACCATTTGCTAACTGAAAGACGGACAGGGTTCCGTTCGGGGAATTGACCGCCAGAAGACGCGTGCCGTCCGGAGTGAGCGCAAGTGGGTGAACTTGCGGACTCTCAAAATTCAAGACGGTTGTGCTTTGGGAAAACGAGACCGGCGCTTCAAGCAACGACCACACGACAAATGGCGTCAATATGAAAGCTAACGCGGCGATTCTGAGGACGGGGTTCCGCCAGCGGTTACGGGGGTACATCGGGTAACTCCTGAGTAGACTGAAAAGCTTCAGTTTGCTTGCCGTGGAGATGACTGGGAGAGACTCACGGATTCGGTGCGAACCTTACTACACTCAACAGAAATCGCTGTCAATGCCATTTTTCTACGGCACTTGGTAAGGCGGCAGACCGGTTGATCCTAATCACTCAGGAGTAAGACGCTCGAACGGCAAATTAGGCGGAAAATTTGAAGGAAAAGCCCGTTGACACTGGGCGGTTGAGTGGCTAAACTTCAAAAGTGCCCTCGTGGATGTCTCGACAGCAGCCGCGATCAAAACGAGAAAGGCCGCCTCAACCCGGGAATTCTTTCCGTAGTACAGCTAGGAGAACAAGATGAGATTTCTTTCAGCCACGATACTTATCGCGCTCGCTGCCATCGCAACCTTCGGTCAATCGCCGCCGACTCTTCGTATAGTGACGGAGACTCCAGGCCTACCATCCGAACTGTTTTACGGAGATGTTAAAGTCAAACCACTGCGACTTCGACCGGGCACAAACGTACCGATCACTATCAATGATCCGGACTTCTACGTTAGCCAACAGTACGTCGATTTTCTAGGACGTTTCCCGGATCAGAGCGGTTTCGGTTTCTGGCAGAACGAAATTACGAGCTGTGGCGGCAACGCCGGCTGTGTCGAAGTAAAGCGAATTAACGTTTCGGCTGCGTTCTTCCTTTCGATCGAGTTTCAGGACACCGGCTACCTCGTGTACAAGATGCACAAGGCAGCTTTTGGCGATCGATTCGGTAATTCACAGCCAGGTTCTCCCAAGGTTCCTATCCGCCGCGCTGAATTCCTACCTGATACCAAAACCATTGCCAATGGAATTGTTGTTGGCGATCCAGGTTGGGAAAACGCTCTCAATGCAAACAAGAACGCTTTCGCATTGGCGTTCGTCCAGCGCGCTGCGTTTCAAACCGCATTTCCAGCTGGCCTGACAGCTCAACAGTTCGTTGATCAGTTAGACAATAATGCCGGGCAGGTGCTGAACAGCGGTGAGAAAGCGAACCTGGTTTCGATACTCGGCGGTACGCCGGCTGACCCTGCAAAACGTGCTCAGGTACTTCGCTCAATCGCTGACAACCAGAACATGCATAGCCAGAACCTCAACAAGGCATTCGTGTTGATGCAGTACTTCGGTTATCTGCGACGCGATCCGGATTCAGGTCCAGACACAAACTTTGATGGCTATAACTTCTGGCTTCAAAAGTTGAATGACTTCAACGGCAACTACGTGAACGCCGAGATGGTCAAGGCTTTCATCGTGTCAGGCGAATATCTGAACCGCTTCTAAGCTCCTTAAGTTTAAAATCAAAAAAGAGGGGATCCAGTTGATGGATCTCCTCTTTTAGTTTTTGAAGTTTGGGAACTTGGACTGCGTTATGCCGATCCAGAGCCTAGGGATTCTTTGCCCGCGAAGCGGGCTAAAGCATAGAGCCTAGGGTGGAGCGAGGCTCTGCGAGCGAAACCCTAGGACGCCGTGTGTGGATGATGTGTGAGCCCGCAGCGCGGGGGACAGCCGCTCGGCAAAATGTATCCGGGATAGGGCTTAGTTTTGTTCCTCCGAACTGGATAGGCGATTCTCCCGAATCCGGCTCTAAGATCGGTGCTTCGCGATGAGGACACCGGGGAGCATTTCAGGCCGCACCTGTCGCCCGCTACGCGGGCTCGAATTTCCTTGCGGCTCTTACCTAGGGTTTTGCTCGCAAAGCCTCGCTCCACCCTGGGCTATATACTTCCGCCCGCTTTGCGGGCTTCGGACGAGCCTGACAAAGCAAGAAACCACCGGCACAAGGCCGGTGGTGTCCCAGTTCGTTCGACCTCACGACAAAGATCAAAGCACTAAGATCGAAAGACCATCTTTTAGTTCTGGAATCTCCTCAGATACTCACCCGAGAGGATGAACGACTTGACCATATCGGCGTCTGCGAAGTTGCCGTTGTGTTCATTCAGCTTTGTGAGCCAGAAGTTGAAACCACCGAAATCTGAATCGGGAGCTTCGTTTGGACTTCGTCTCAAATACCCCATGTACTGCATCAGCACGAATGCCTTGTTGTACTCCGCGTCGAACAAAACCTGGGAGTCTGCGACTGCGCGCAAGACAGCCGCTCGTCTTGAAACGTCAGCCGGGGTCAGTCCCAGTAAATTGATAAGAGCCGTCTTTTGTGCCGCCGGCAGCACT
>QHXL01000390.1 GCA_003222935.1 Acidobacteriota bacterium | reverse complement strand
CCCAGTCCAGCTTTGTAGATTCGATAGACCAGGTAACCTGTTTGCTGAAACTCAATCGATAAGAAGAACGCCGCTGAGACGTTAACCCGCTTCACGTCAATGCACTGCGCGTTAGAACCGCACGACGTTATTTCATTCGTCCAGAAACCAAGACCGCCTGCGTCTGGCTCGCGATTCAAAAAATCGATGTAATGCTGTCTGACAAAGAAGGCCGCATCGTTAATTGGATTAACAGTTCCACCTTCGCCACCGCCGGCATTGTCGTTGATCGTAATCGTGGCGGTTGTCGTGGTCCCGAGAGTCGCACCTACTGGACTGCTGAGCGCTACGGAGAAGGTCTCGGGA
>QHXL01000389.1 GCA_003222935.1 Acidobacteriota bacterium | reverse complement strand
GCGGAGCATCGTCAATGTCCGCGGCTGGAGCAGTGTTGAGCAGTTTGACTGCTTCATCGACTGTCGCCGGGTTAGTCCACTCAAAAGCTTTCATCTGCTTGTCCTCTCAAATGTCGTCTAAATGTCCTCTCAAATGTCCTCTCAAATGTCCTCACAAATGTCCGATAAACTTCAGTTCGTCGTCGTGTTCGTTAGCGTTACCTGGTGAAGTTCGAACCCGCCATTTTCTTAGTCACGACAAACTAAAGTTTATGGAAATTTGTAGTTCGCTAGCGTTACCTGGCGAAGTTCGAACCCGCCATTTTCCTAGTCACGACAAACTAAAGTTAATCGGACATCAAGCCCATCAGAATTTTGTCGGGGGTAATCGGCAACTCGCGAACGCGGACGCCACTCGCATTGAAGACGGCATTAACAACCGCACCAAGAGAAGGAATGATGCAGCCTTCCGCAATTCCAATCACTGCTTCGCGCTTATCGTCGTCGTCGATGATCGGAACAAGTTCCGGCATCTCAAGTGTGCCGGGCAACTTGTAATCACCAAAGCCAGGATTGAGTTGCATACCCAACTGCGCATCCATCACACGACCTTCCCATAAAGCCATGCCGAGGGACTGGATCATGCCGCCGTTGATCTGACTCTCCATGGTTAGCCGGTTTAGTGGTAACCCGCCGTCCTGAACATGGACCATCTTGATCGGCTTGATTTGTCCGGTCTCAACGTCGACCTCAACTTCTGCGAAAGCGGCGCCGTGAATCCCAGTCGCTTGAAGCTCTGTACGCCACACGCCTCGAGCAGTGACGCCAGCCGACGGTAACGCGTTACACGCCTGCTTCCAGGTAATCGTCTTTCCTTTGGCGCTGACGTTACCGCCCCTGAAGGTCATCTCTTCAGGTTTGGCGTTGTCGAGCAAAGAACCGACCTTCTCCGAAAACGCCAGGCGAGCTTTGTATGCGCCGTCCTTTACTGCCGGAGATAGTGAGGCTGCTGTTGTCGAGCCGCCGGACGAATTGGCCCCACCTAGTTTTGAGCTGCCAATCTGTTCCCTGACGTCGGTGATCTGCAGGCCAAACTCTTCGGCGACAATCGCACGCGTGAAGGTTCGTGTGCCCGTCCCGAGATCCTGCGTGCCTACTGCTACCAAAACTGAACCATCACGAGCGATAGTGACATCGACCTTGCACTGATCGTTGCCACCTCCACCCCAGGTCCCAACTGCACAACCCAGCCCGCGTTTGACTGGCCCCGGATTACCGCCTGCGATCGGGTTTCGTCGTTCCCAGCCAATTGCTTTTGCGCCGCGATCGAGTTGGCGATGATAAACCGGGTCGACGAGGTTTTTCTTCCTAAGGGCGACGGGGTCCATCTTGATCTTGTAAGCGAGTTCATCGATCAGTGATTCCATGGCAAAGGACGCTTGAGGATGTCCAGGCGCCCGCATCGCAATCGACGAGTCTTCATTAGTGTGCAACGCGTAGATTTCCCGAAACGACTCCGGGAAGCGATAGATGTACGGTTGTCCTGCCTGTGAACCTTGTCCGATACCACCGAGTCGATACTGACGTGCTTGTAACGCCAGGAGGGTTCCATCGTTCTTCACCGCGCCTTTTAGCTTCTGCCATGAACCCGATCGGTTTCCAGCCATCACAAACTCGTCGTGACGGGTCAACATAAGTTTCACTGGAGTCTTTGTTTGTTTGGCAAGCTTGCACGCCAACATTCCTTCGGTGCCGATACCAAACTTCGAACCGAAGCCTCCTCCCATGTGCTGCACAATTGCGGTGACTGAAGTCTCTGGTAAACCCAGTTGGGCCGCTGCGTCCCCGGGGATAGTGAATGTGCCCTGTGTTGACGCATAAATTGTCGCCGTGTCGCCACCGCTGTAGTCGACTACGATGCCGTGCGTTTCCAAACAGGCGTGATGAACTTTGAGAGAGATATAATCGGCTTCAACAATCGCATCAGCAGTCGCGAACGCGGCTTCTACTTTTGGCAAATCGCCGCGCTTCTGTTTCTCATGTAGGTTTTGTTCCGGCACTCCATTCGCATCTGGAACTATCCTCGGAAAATTTGGAGCCATGGCTGACTTTGCGTCGACAGCGTGCGGAAGGACTTCGTATTTAACGACGATCGCTCTCAGCGCATCGCCGGCGATCTCCGGAGTCTTTGCCGCAACTGCCGCAACCGCAGCTCCGGCGAAACGCAATTCGGGTAGAGGTCCTTTGATAACTGCCACCACACCAGGGATTTTCTCTGCTGCTGAGGAGTCGAAACTGGTGACACGAGCGTGAGCATGTGGACATCGCAAAATGCGAGCATAGAGCATGTTTGGCAAACGCACGTCGTAGGTATATTGGGCAACGCCGCTGGCTTTCAGTGGTCCATCCACGCGCGTCATTGAATGATTTAGCAGCGTGTGTTTATCGTTAGGTCCCCAGCCCGGTCCGCTATCCGCATCGACTTCAATTTCTACTTCCTGCTCGATACCGTTGACTACTCGGGTGACCTTAACTTTCTTTTTTGGCTTTGGCGCTGTCTGTTGCTGTTGTTGCATGAGAGTCTCCGAAGTATTGACCCAAGCCTAAACCTTACCGCTCCTGGCGGCGGCGAGTGCGGCTTCAAACACACGTGGATAGGTTCCACACCTGCAGAAATTTCCTTTACATGCTTCGCGAACCTGGGCCATCGAGGGGTTTGGATTCTTCTTGAGATAGGCAGAAATTGTTGTGACGAATCCAGGCGTGCAGAACCCGCACATCAGTGCGTCCTTTTCAACAAAAGCCGCCTGGACTGCATTCGGGTTCTCCGGAGTGCCGAGTCCTTCGACTGTCGTAATTTTCTTTTTTGTTGCATCGACAGCGAGGACCAGACATGAATAGGCAGGCTTGCCGTCGAGTAACACGGTGCATGCGCCACAGGTCCCAACGTCGCACACCAGCTTTGGACCAGTAATGGCCGGCTCCGCATGATTGCGCAAGGCGTTGAGTAAAGTCGTTCGAGGTTCTATCTGAACGTTGCGCTTTTCGCCGTTAACGTCGAGCGTCACCTTGATGTTGCCGCTCAAAGTTTGGCCGTTTGCGGACTGTTCTTCTTTTGCTTCCGCTTCAATCCAAAGTTTGTCGACAACAGCCGCGCCCGCACCGGCGATTCCGACGCCTTTTAGAAATTTGCGTCTACTCGGATTGTGCGCTTTTTTCTCCGCGTCGCTTTCGTCGCGAGACTTGGTCATGTCTTTCTCTCCTGGCAGTGCTTAGTGTTATTACTCGGCAGTGTTAGGCAAAAAACATTGGCAGAAAATTTCGCGTCACCACATTGTTTCGCGCTTCTGACAACATGATTCAGAGCATTAATCAGTTTTCGAT
>QHXL01000388.1:7494-7931 GCA_003222935.1 Acidobacteriota bacterium | reverse complement strand
GGAGAACTAACGCGACTAGGTCTTTCATGGTCGCCACTCCATCCTAACTGTATTTGGCAGAGGCCGACATTATATGCGGCTGGAGTTTTAGTTGACTAGGCGATGTCGCGTGGTATCAATTCGTTCGCCTGCTCATCCTGGCTTTATGTTTTGCACCAGCGCGGTGAACTGCGGATCCAGGCGTAGCTTGTCGAAGAAGGGATCTATACGAATGAAAGGAATCCAACTGAATCGTTCATTCCGTGCTTTTTCCAGCCAGGCTAGCGCCTGCGTCTTATCGCCAAGCCCAGCGTAAACCACGGCCGAGTGATAGGGTGAGATGTAGTGTTTTTGGGATAACTCACCCAGGTTCTTGATCACGTTCAATGCTTCGGTTCGCTTTCCCTGGAGCGCCAGGGCGTGACCAATTCCGCTCATCGCGAACACAGAATTTTCAG
>QHXL01000388.1:4491-7487 GCA_003222935.1 Acidobacteriota bacterium | reverse complement strand
ATTCGGCGATCGCTTCAGCTTGCATTCCTTTCTGCGTGAGAACCTGGCCCAACTCGATGTGTCCGCGATAGAAGTTCGGATTTGTTTGGATCAGCTTCTGACACTCTGCAATTGCTTCATCGTAGCGGCGCGCGTAATAGAGATGTCGGACCAGGTCAGCGTAGATCGTTAACGAGAACGGTTCCAGCCCGTGCGCGCGCCAGGCTTCAGCGACGGATTCGTCATGCCTCCCGGAAGCCGCCAGAAAAGCGGAATACCATTGATGTGCCGTTGCGTAGTCGGGCTTGAGTTCAATCGCCCGTTTGAAGTGCCGCTCTGCCTCGGTCCAATCCCAATAGTAGCGATACTTGACGAACGCGAGTGAGGTGTGTGCTTCAGCCAGCGACTCATCCAGTTGCAAAGCTTTGGACGCAGCCTCTTGAGCTTTCTGATACACCTCGGTAGCCGGCATCACGTTGTAAACATTTAGCAGTGCATAGCAATCTGCCAGTCCGGCATATGCAGGAGCGTAGTTTGGATCCTTACTAATCACCTGATTGAAATACTCGATACCCTGCTGGAAGCCTTCGGCGGTTCGTAGGTTCCAGTAGTAACGTCCTGCAGATAAATTCGATAAGCTTCCGAGTTCGTCGGGTAGTTTTTAGTTAACTGTTTTGGTTCGGTGCCGCTGAAACGTAGTCGCAGCTTGTCTGCCGTATCACGCGCGATCTCTTCAGGCAGCGCGATGATGTCGGAGATCTTGCGGCTGTACCGTGCACCCCAGATCTGACTGTCGTCCTGGGCATCGATCAACTCGACGCTCACTGCCAGTTCGTTGCCATTGTTTACGACTCGCCCTGAAAGCAAGGCGCGCACTCCTAACTCCCGACCGATCCTTTTCGCATCCGCTGCCTGGCCCTTGTAGTGGAAAACTGTATTTCGCGACCGCACTTTCAAGTCCGGCAACTGCGAGAGGCTGTTGATCAGACTTTCAGTTATACCGTCAGACAAGTATTCACTTTGGGGATCGCCAGCGGCATTCGTGAACGGCAGGACCGCCAACGAATCAAAAGCGGTGGTGTCGCGCTGGCGAAAGAACAGGGCATAAACGGTGAGGAAAAGAACTAAGATCAGCACTGCTGCGATTCCGATGATGAACTCTTTATGATGCAGCAACTCCGATAGTCGTGATCGCTCGGTAGTCAGACGCCGCGGTGGGACCGGCGCGGGAGTGGTAGCTACTGAACCGGGGAAGCTGGTTTCGCCATCAATCTCGCGCAACACCCGCTGAAGATCTTGACGCAGTTCTTCGACCTTTTGATACCGGTCAGCAGGATCCTTTGCGAGTGTGCGGTCCAGGATTTCCTGTATGCGATGAAACAGTGGCGACTTGTCAGATCGCGCTTTAGCAATCGGAATTGGGGTGTGATGCAATACTGCGTAACGCACATCAATAGAGGTCTTGCCACGGAAAGGCCAGGTGCCCGCAAGCATTTCGTAAAGCAATACTCCGGTGGAAAAAATGTCTGCGCGATGGTCCACATTCGCGCCTTGAGCCTGTTCGGGCGCCGCGTAAGTGGCAGTACCGTAAGGCACACCGATTTCCGTTAGTTGCGGATCGTTCGATACTTCATTTCCTCCTTCCATTAGCTTGGCCAGCCCAAAGTCGAGCACTTTTACGATGCCTGCATCGGTGACCATTATGTTTGTCGCCTTGATGTCGCGGTGGATGATGCCGCGTGCGTGGGCCGCAGCTAAAGCATCGGCAACCTGAAATGCGATCGAGATTGCGCTGCGCAATTCCAGAGGCTTACCGTCGACTAACTGTCGTACGTTAAGCCCGTCGACCTGCTGCATTGCAATAAAGTGGATCTCGTCAACCCGATAGAGACCAAAGATGGTGCAGATGTTTGGGTGGTCTAAGGATGAAGCGAGTTTTGCTTCGCGCTCAAAGCGGGCCAGGTTAGCGGTCTTTTCGGTAAGTTCATGTGGCAGGACCTTAATTACGACGGGCCGATCCAGCGTTACATCAAGCGCTCGATAGACCACGCCCTGCCCGCCCTGCCCGAGCTTATCAAGGATCCGATAATTTAATATTTCGCGGCCGATCATCTGAGCATAGTGAGACCACTTCTTCGCGGGAAGTCACATTATAGTTAATAGACTGAGTTTGACCATGAATTATCATTTGGGTTCAGTGGTTTATCGTGGCCAGGGAAATTTTTAATGAAGGTCAATCGCCGTGAAAGCAACAAAGACTCGTGAAGTGCGTTGAGGGCTTGAGCAAAATCGAAAATGTCCGACGAACTTTAGTTTGTCGTGCGCCCAGGTAACGAACGATCGACAAACTAAAGTTCGTCGGACATTTTCCGACTTCTTGTTAGGGTACTTTTAGGCCGCAAAGCCTGTGTTGTAACCCGTGCTCTGTTGCTCCTGCTTCAATGATCCGAACGAGATAACGCGCTGGGGTAGCGGCTTTTGTTTTGTAGGCACTCGGCGCAAGGTGCGAACGTTGGGATAAACGATGCCCGGACCAGTCGGTTGATAGTGGCCATGAGTCTTCCACGAAGCCGTATCGAAGTCTCGACTCATTCCGCAGTTAACACAGATTCGATAGGTGCGGCCGTTGTTTGAGAATGGCCGGCTAAGATTGTGTTGCCAGCAACCGAATACGCGATTCAGCACGCGCCCCAATGTTCCGTTTAAAGCACCACGTCGTTCTTGTTGAGCAAAAGTCACTTGATGATTTATCGAAAGGACGCTTTCCATTTCTATCTCTCCTTAATTCTATTGCCGCAGGAAGGGTTTGCTTGACGCGATTCGTAATGTTAGTTAGGAAGCTTGAAGCCGCGCGAGGGAACAAATGTCACCTTGCTTTTCTTGGACTGGGCGTCATCGTTGATTCGGAATTGTTCTTTTGAATCGGGCGTGTAGGCTTCAGTCGATATCTGTGTTTTCGAGAAAAGCTTGCTGTCGACGCTGAACTCGTTCGAAACGTTGAAGGTAGCCGCCGTCAG
>QHXL01000388.1:0-4451 GCA_003222935.1 Acidobacteriota bacterium | reverse complement strand
TATGTCCTCAGTCGAGGTGGCCGAGTTCCGAACCGGGTGAAACACTTTGTTCAACGCCACGGTCGAACCATTGTCGGCGACCGCCAACGCGCTCGATGATTCACTCGCGGTAGCCTGGGCAAGACAAGGCAAGCTGGCAACCAGTAATACGATTGCGGCCATTGGCAGATTCGAGAATGTGTAGTTCTTTTTCATGACGTCTCCTCTTAGATTGCTGAATTGCTAACGTGGTGTGAGATTAGCAATCAGTAGGAGACTTGAAAATTGTACGTTGGTGCGTGGAACCTGTACCTGAGTACAGGGTTAGCGTGAGGTTTCAAATAGGGTTCAACTGCTGTTGAAGTGTGCGAATCGTCGCTACCAGGGTGCTTATGCTGAGAGGTTTGCTGAAAAAACCGGCAGCTCCTGCTTCAAGTGCGCGTTTCTTTGTCAGTTCGTCTGCGTAACCAGACATAAAAATAATGGAGATGTCAGTGCCGGATTCATTCAGGTGTTGTTGTAACTCGATGCCATTCATTCCGGGTAAGTCAACGTCGAGCACGAGACACTCGGATTCACCTATTCCCGCAGAACTCAGAAATTCCTCTGCCGAATTGTAGACAGCCACTTCGAATCCGGCAGCCTCAATCCCGCGAGAGAGCATCCGGCGCATCGATTCGTCGTCGTCTACCACTGAAACTACATTGTTCCTGGTCAAAACTGCTGCTTGCTCCTCGATTAACATTAAAGTGGACCGTCGCTAACGGACAGCCTTCTGTAATGTCAGTATATGACGGGGAGTTGAGTGAGAAAATTGTACTAGCGTTCAGTGAACCTGTACTAAAGGACAACAAGGGGATAGAAGATTGAAGATTGGAGATTTCAGATTGCAGATTTCGAGACAGCTAGAATTCTCGGAAATTTGAAACCATCGTCGAACTACACTGTGTAGCAATCTGCAATCTGCAATCTGCAATCTGCAATCTGCAATCTTCAATCAGGTCCGACGCCTAGCTTGTCGGCCATTCTTACCAGGTCGGCAACTGAGTCAGCTTCCATTTTCTGAACCATGACACCGCGGTGGGCTTTGACTGTTCTTTCGGTGGTTCCTAGTTGGAGGGCAATCTGCTTATTCAATAACCCGCAGGACACGAATGCGAAAACTTCTCGTTCGCGGGCGGTGAGTGATTCGTAGCGTTTGCGCAAACTGGCCAGTTGATCTCGTTGCTTCTGAGCCTGGCGATCGAGGTTGAGTGCCTGCCGCACGGCATCAATGAGGTCCTGGTTGCGAAATGGCTTCGTCAGAAACGCAACTGCACCTTCCTTCATCGCTTGCACTGTCATCGGAATGTCGCCGTGGCCGGTCATGAACACAATTGGAAGCTGGCGTTCTGCTTTTGCCAATTCCCGTTGTAGGTCCAAGCCGCTTAAACCTGGCATTTGCACGTCGAGCACCACGCAAGCTGGATCGGCAGGCGGTGGAGTGCGCAGGAAATCTTCCGGCGCCGAGTAGGAGATCGACTTCATACCCACTGAATCCAGAAGTCGCGCAATCATGGTCCGCATCGAAGAGTCGTCGTCCACGATAATCACGACCGCTTTCTCCTCTTTCATGAGTGAGCCTCGGTAGTGCTGCTCGGAAGTGTGAACTTGAATGTCACCCCGGGCCCACTGTTTGCCTCGAGCCAAAGCCGACCACCGTGGGCTTCAATGATCGACCGACTGATCGCTAGTCCCATTCCCATTCCACCACTCTTTGTGGAATGGAAAGCCTTGAACACCTGGTCGGCCTGCGCCTGTTCGATGCCGACGCCGCAGTCGCAGACCGCCACAAGTGCCTGGCCTCCCTTGCGGGTCGTGCCAATAGTTAGCCTTCGTTGTTGCCGCTCCGTCGTCGACATGGCGTCCATGCCGTTCATCAAAAGGTTAAGCAATACCTGCTGCAATTGAACGCGGTCGCCACTGACTGCCGGTAACTCAGCGGCAAATTCTGTCAGCAGTGTGACACCTCTCATGTTAGCTTCGTGATTTACGAGTTCCTGGGCTTCGCGTGCGACTTCGTTAATATCGAGCGTGATTTTTTGTGGGAGTTGTTTCTTTGCCAGACCACGAATACGCCGGATGACCTCACTCGCTCGGTGTCCATCTCGCGATATATCTTCAAGTGCCTCTGCAATTTTCCATAGATCAGGGTGTTCACCGGCAAGCCAGTCGAGACAGATGTCCGCATTACCGACGATTGCGCCCAACGGTTGATTCACTTCATGCGCGATCGAGGCAGTCAGTTCGCCCATTGTCGTTACCCGGGCCACATGCGCAAGTTGGCCCTGCGTCCGGCGCAGTTCGTCCTCAGCACGCTGATGCTCAATGGCGATGCCGGCAATGTGAGTTGCTACTTCTGTAAGCTTGGCTTCGGATCCACTTGGTCTTTGCGGCTGGCGGTAGTACATGGCGAACGAACCCAACACCTTACCTGATCCGGAAAAAATCGGAGTGGACCAGCAGGCACGTAGACCAGACGCTTTGGCGAGCCCGCGGTAATCCTCCCAAAGCGGGTTGGTAAAGATGTCTGTCACAATCACGGGCTTCGCCAAATACATAGCAGTGCCACACGAACCGTTCTTGGGACCAATCGGCGCGCCATCAACAGCCTTTACATAATCCGCGGGCAAGCTTGGCGCCGCTCCGTGCCGCACATGTCCGCCGTCATCAGATAGCAGCAGGATGGAGCAGAGCATCTCTTCAGCCTGGGCCTCGATCAATAACATCAGACGCGCGAGGACACTCTCGAGCGGCTCGCTTCTCGCAATCATCTCGAGAACTTGACTCTGTCCGGTGCGGAAGACTTCTTCCTGTTTTCGCTCGGCGAGGTCGCGACAAACGATCAGATCGACATCGGTAATTGTGCCGAACCATTTGGTTACTTGTCCGTTCTTTTCCCACGCCTGTGCGCGGCTGAGCTGCCAGTGGTAGCTGGCATCGGATGCGCTCCTTAACCGGAACTCGACTTCACAGTTCTCACCTGTCCGCAACGATTTATTCCAACGATCCAGGTAAATCTGTAAATCGTCAGGATGAAGTGCCGACTGCCAACCCGACCCTTGTGCGTCTTCGAACGATATGCCTGTGTAGTCAAACCAACGCTTGTTGAAATACTCGATCTCGCCGTCCGGGCTGGCCGTCCAGACAATCTGAGGGAGGGCGTCAGCCAAGAGAGGGAAATGTGGCTCGGCGGCCGAGGCCGTCGCTTTTTCGAGTGCCCGCGCCTGTTGATTCATGTAGATCGTACTCGTATTTGGACGGATCTCTGGATGAGTCCGCGTTTGTGCGTACCGTAAGGCTGCTCGGGGGGAACCGCAACTGTCACTTTTGACAGGAAAGTTGGTGCGGGTGCGTACAAAGAGTTCAAATCCCACCCACGGGAGTGGGAGGTATTAGGGAGACGCTTTGGAATTCTTGTTCTGTAGGTTGGACCTTAACGATCCACCCAGTGCCCTGGGTGTTATTTGGGAGACGCTGCGAGTTCTTCTTTTGTATTTGGCCCCTGGACCTCTACTCACCACTGACAACAACCGAGTCGTCCACTTGAGCAATTACTTTGTGTGCGTAATCGACAGTTTGCCGTTTCTAACTTCGGTCTTGCCGTAGACTGAGATCTTTCGAACAGGACCCAGCATCAGGGAGTTGCGTTGAGTTTTCTTCAAGTTTAGGAGTCTGACTTCAATCAGAGCCTTGGTGGCTGCGTCGAAAATCTGGATGCTTTTACCGTCGGCGCCGATCGCCACAACCGCGCCGCTCACAGCTACCAGCCGCCCTTGGTAGGAGTCGGCGCGGTTTGCAAAATTAGTAGTATCGATCGGTTCATAAGCGTCGTTGGCAACGGCCACTGCGGCTAAAATAAGAACGGTAAGAGTTAAGCGAATAATGATCATGGTCTGTCTCCTTCGAACGGCTGCTAACTGGGGCTGAGTATAGTGAGCAGAAGGAGAGTTGAAAATTGGACGTTGGTGCGGGAAACCTGTACTTAAGTGCAATAAGGAAGTTCTTCACTCCGGAGGAGTGGCATGTTTATAGACGAAGAGTTGTTGAGAGTAGGCACTCCTTTAGGAGTGCGATGTTCCGAACAGGAGACATGTCGCTCCTAGCGGAGCGACGATTTATCAAGCTGCTCATTCTATAAACATTGCACTCCTCCGGAGCGAAGGCAAACCCCCCGGAGTGAAGACAAACTGCGGAGGGAAGACAGACTGCGGAGTGAAGACAGACTGCGGAGTGAAGACAGACTGCGGAGTGAAGACAAACCCCGGAGGGAAGACAAACTGGCGACTGGAGACAAACTGCGGAGTGAAAACAAACTCTTGCGAAAAGAACGAGAAGTTGTCCGTTGGCTACTAGAGAAACTTAACTCACTTAATCAAATAAAACGCAGTCTGCCTGGGACGGAACCACTTCATTCCATCTCTAGTTAGATA
>QHXL01000387.1:5903-8743 GCA_003222935.1 Acidobacteriota bacterium | reverse complement strand
GACTCTCAGTCTTCGTGGACCCCGCAGGTTATAGGGAATATGTAGAGGAGAGAGAAGAGGCGTTTAAGAAAGAACTAGCAAGACAAACAAGCGCCACCCAGCGATGAAGCGACCAATGTCCGATCTGCAGGCTCTTGCAAAAGTCACGAGACTTCTTCACTCGGGAGGAGTGATATGTTTATAGCCAGTAACCTGGTGACAGTGCGCTCCGGAGGAGTGCCATGTGTCGCCGCAGAATACGAAAGTTGTTCCGCCAGGTCTTTTTTTGGAATGTTATCCGCGCGCCGACACATGGCGCTCCTTAGGAGCGCGGTACCCAGAGGCACTGAAGGCTATAAACATATCACTCCTCCGGAGTGAAGAAGCCTCGTGACTTTTGCAAGAGTCTCAAAAAGCTTATCGCTTATGATATCGAGACTACACTTACTGATTTCGGTTCAAGTTTGATTGTCAACTTGCCGCCCTGGATTTTCGCTGAAATCGGTTTTGGAGTGACTGTGTTTGGCGCGTCGAACGTGTTAACGCTGTCGATCTTTGGAGATGTTAGTGTTTCACCCGTTGCAGAGTTCGCATTGATGCCAGTCAAGCTTACTTCGATCTCCACGGCATTATTTGGATCAACATTCGTCAGCGATAACCAAAGCTTGCCTGATGTGTCCTTTGCCGCGATTGCGTCAACACGTGGGAGCGTGATGTCGCTGTTTGTGTAAGCGCCTGCATTGAAAGTCACTGGAATAAATGTAGCATCCTGGAATGGCACGTACATCTTGAATACGTGATATGTCGGCGTTAGTACCAGCTTCTCTTTGTCTGTCATGATCATTGCCTGGAGCACATTGATCATCTGTGCGATGTTGGCACCACGCACGCGATCAGCATGGCGCGCGAAGATATTCAGGTTCAAAGCTGCCAGGATTGCGTCACGAATACTGTTCTGTTGAACCAGAAAACCCGGGTTACTACCCGCGAGCGGCGCATACCAACTTCCCCACTCGTCAACCACAAGCGAGATCTTCTTCTCTGGATCATACTTATCCATGATCGCCGAGTGCTTTGTGACAAGGTCTTCCATCTTAAGAGTCTCTTTAAGAATCTGAGCGTACTCTCTTTCGCCGAAGCCCACTGAAGCGAACTTATTGCCCCAGTTGATGACCGTGTAGTTGTGCATCGATAGTCCTTGCATGTCCCAACTCCACTGTCGTTTCTCCCACGCCTTCATGATCGTGTCAGTCCATTCGGTCCAACGAGCTTCACCACCGCCTGGGCCAACCGCGATCTTCAGCATTTGATTTTTGCCCTGTTGAGCGGGATCGAAGTTGCGAACGAAGCGGCTGTAGATCGTGAGCTGTCGAAGGTAGTACTCGGGTGTCATGTTGCCGCCGCAGTCCCAACTCTCATTGCCAATACCGAGCATGGGAATCTTGTAGGGAGCGGGATGACCGTTGGCAGCACGTTCCTTTTGTAGTGTGGTTGGTAGTGGCGTAGTTAAGTACTCGAGCCATTCCGCTGCTTCTTGTGGTGTCCCGGAGCCAACATTGACGGAGAGGTAAGCCTGCGAACCGATCTGATCGATAAAGTCCATGAACTCATGCGTGCCAAATGTGTTGGGTTCGACGACTCCGCCCCAGTTTGGATTAAGCGTTACAGCTCGAGTGCCAATACCTTTGCGCCAGTGATATTCGTCGGCAAAGCACCCACCTGGCCAACGAACATTTGGAACCCTAATAGCCTTGAGTGCGGCGACGACATCGTTGCGAATGCCGCGTGTGTTTGGAATCTTCGAATCAGGACCAACCCAGACGCCTTCATAAACACCATAGCCGAGGTGTTCAGCAAACTGACCGAAGATATTGCGATCAACCTTTGGTCCGGGTTTGGAAATGTCGACTGAGAGTTGAACTTTATCCTGGGCGAAAACCAGTAAGTGGGCGAATAGAATTATTGGACCGAGCACTACGAACGAAGCAAACTTGGACCTTCTAAACGTTAAGGGAATCATCTGGTTCTCCGCTACACGACTGATAGAGGTTCTGAATATAGAGTTTATTGGTTAGGGTCGAAATGAAACCTGGCAGATCCGATTCTTTCGGAAGCGATTAATAACACACAACTATTAAACCCGCACAACTTTCGACGAGTCTCCGGACAAGCATCGAGGAGCACGCTTGTCGGTGATAATTAAATCAACATTCGTGACTGGCGCAATCAAGGTTTTACCGACCTTACCAAACTTGCTGTGATCGGCGACCACAATAGTTTTGCGAGACTGTTGAATAATAGCTCGACTTACTGCACCTAACTCGGGACTGTCTGACGTTAATCCATGTTCCGGATGAATTCCATCAACACATATAAAAGCCAGGTCATAGAACATCTCGTTAACTGAGGCAATTCCTGACGGACCCGTGAGCCCAAAGCAGCTCTTGTTCAAGGATCCACCCGTCATGACAATTCTTAAATCCACCCGATGACTAAGCTCCATGGCGATGTTGATCGCATTAGTTACGATAGTTACTCCCTTTCGATGATGAATACTGCGACCAACTTGAGTGGTTGTAGTTCCCGCACTTAGAGCAATGATTTCTCCATCCTTAATCATCTCGGCTCCCGCGAGACCAATTCGACGCTTTTCCGCGGCTTGCATTTGTTCTTGCGCACCGAACGATGAGAGTCGACGGAAGGGTTCATACATCATCGGTTCGACTTGAATAGCGCCGCCATGAGTTCGGCGCAAGAGTCCTGCTCCTTCAAGATGACTGAGCTCTCGGCGAATCGTTGCGGGCGACGTCTCGAAGCGCTCAGCGAGTTGCTCAACCATTACTTCTCCGTCCTTTAATAGT
>QHXL01000387.1:0-5897 GCA_003222935.1 Acidobacteriota bacterium | reverse complement strand
CGCGCCCTCGTGAGATCACGTTAGTTGAAAAGTCTGGGGGCGAAGTCTTTTAGATCGCGTCGCCACGTTTGCCATTCGTGATCTGTACCGGGAGATTCGTAGTAGATATGACGAATATTCGCTTCTTCCAGGGAGTGGTGAAGATTCTGGAGTCCTGTGCGCATTCGCTCTGGTTCAACGGTGCCAACTCCTATCCAGAGTAAATGAACAGTCTTCGCAAACTTCTTGGGATCAGCAAACGCTCCCTTGTAATCGGTCTTCGGATCCAGTTTTCGACCTCCTAGCATTCCACCTGCCCCGCTGAATCCGCCGATATAAGAAAAAAGATCGAGATGGTTTAGCGTAATCTGGAATGTCTGCATCCCTCCCATCGAAAGACCAGCCATCGCTCGATGGTCGCGGTCGGGAAGAGTCCTGAATGTTGAATCGATGTAGGGTATGAGAGCCTGTGTAACGTCGTCTTCGAACGCTGAGGCCATTTCCTGCATTGCCTTTAGCATCTCCGGAGAACCAAAGGGTCTTCCCGTCGAATCAGGCGGTGCCTGGTTTGCTCGCCGCGCATAGCCGTAGGCCATCACGACGATCATGGGCTTGCAGCTTTTCGTCGCGAGGAGATTGTCGAGGATAAAGTTAGCGTTCCCCTGACGAATCCATCCGGTCTCATCTTCACCACCACCGTGTTGTAAGTAGAGAACGGGATACCGCGCCTTGGGTTGTGTGTCGTAATTTGGCGGCAGGTAAACAAGTGCATGTCGCCAGGTGCCTGTCACTTTCGAGTTGTACCAAACCTCCCGCACCTGGCCGTGTGGTACATCTTGAATCGAGTAGTACGTCGAGTTAGGTTCGGGAACTTCAACGGCGCTTGCATGCTTGCTTCCCCCAAAAAACGCGTGGCTACCTGTATCGGCAACCTCAGCACCGTCAATAAGGAACATGTAGTAATGCAGACCCGGGACCAATGGCGTTGTGGTGACAGTCCAGAAACCGTCAGCTTGCTTTTCCATTTCCACTTTAGGCCCACTCCAGAAGTTCACCCGGACCTTCGTGGCTTCAGGCGCTTTCACACGCAGTTGAACTCTACCGCTGCCATCAACGCGCGGATATTCGGCGCCCCAGACGTTTGTAGTGGCGGGTTGGAAATTACCGGATTCTTGTGCACAACAAACACTTGCTAGTAAGAACAACAAGACAACACTGAATGAGCGCATTTCGATCTCCTTATTCATGCCAGGACCGCAAGCATCGACACACGCTCTGCGTTCAACCAGTCTCGGAGTTGGCACGCGAGCAGGCGCAACGCGAATGCCTGCGGTCCTGGTAAGCTCAGAATATGTATTTAATTCCCAATTGAATCTGGCGCATCGGGAGCGCCGTCGTGCTGATAATTCCGAAGCCTTGATGCGCCGCATTCGAGGGCGCTCCTGCGAATGAAGCACCGGCCAGAATGTTTCCGTTTGGTGCCCCCCACGTAGGATGGTTGAAGACGTTGAAGGCTTCAACTCGGAACTGCACGACATGGCCTTCGCCGTAAGGCATCGTGAAACGCTTGGACAACGCCATATCGATCGACTGCAAGTGCGGTGTGATCATGGTATTGCGGCCGACGTTGCCAAAGGTTCCCTGCGGGGAAACGATAAATGAGGCAGGGTCATACCATCTTAAGCCCTGGCTCGTTGGCGTGGGTGTCGAAAGGTAACCGGTACCTATCCCCGAAGCGCTTGGACGATCCGGTAGTGGATTGTTGGTCCCGGCATTGTTGATTCCGATTGTGAGGGTCTGAGGCACTCCACTCTGGATTGTAGAATTCGCGCTCAGCTGCCATCCACCCACAAATGCATTGCCGACGGCGTTATTGATCGCCAGCGCCTTGCCTCTGCCAATCGGCAAATCATAGACGGTGCCGAGCACCCATCGATGACGCACGTCGAAGGACGACAGACCGCGCTCACAAGGCAAGCAACTGCTGTCTTGTGGAAAGAGGGTGTCGAGTCCTTGCGTGCGAGTTCCGCTGGCATTATCAATCGACTTGGCATACGTGTAATTCGTAGTCAGGCTGATGCCCTGGCTGAAACGCCGAGTAAGCTTCACGCTCCCGGAGTTATAGCTACCTTTGAATTGGTCACTCACGAAGGACAGTACTCCGTAGTTTGCAAACGGCCGACGTGAATTAATGCTTGCTAGCGGACCCGGAGCTGCCTGGTTGATGTTTTGGAAATCCGAGGTAACCGAACTCCAAAACCCAGTTGGCACTTAGCTGCCTTTGGACATTCAACAATAACTGCATAGTGCGGGGAGTGGTGTGATCGTAGGCTGCCGCCCATGCAAATGGAGGTGGCACTTGAACAACCGTTCCGCTGCCACCGGGAATAGCATTCTGCCAGGTTATCGGAAGCGCCGGAGTCGTAGTCAGATCCACACGGGCAGCGATATTGCGGGCCATGTCAAAGTACTCAGCGTTTGCGATATCCTCCATGTAGAAAACGCCAAACCCGCCACGGATTACTGTCTTATCATCAAACGCGTAGGCAACCCCAATTCGGGGGGCGAAGTTCAGGAACTTGGTTTCCCTAAGATTGTTGTTCAAGCTTCCGGCGCAAACTGCCTTGGTACTGGTCCAACGGATGGCCAGGCCCTCGTACGGATCAGTACAGCCATCGCGCTGGCGTACAAAGAACGGCCAATTGGCTTGCGGCTGGTTAGGAGTAAAGTCGATCTTAGGTATTTCTACGGTGAAATAATCACCCAACGTATTGGTAAAAGGCGGCGTTAATTCATAACGCAATCCCATGGACAGGGTCAGCTTCGGAGTGACCTTCCAGGTATCGTCGATAAACGCATGAAAGACGTCGCGCTTGAATTTAGCGTCGGCAACTGCTGCTGCATTTGTGGAGACAAAGAGTTTGCCCAGTAGGAATTCTGCGAAGGAAAAGCCACCGTTACCAGTGATCGGATCCCTTGTTGCAGTTGCCTGGAAGGTAAAGACTCCGCGTGAAAACTGGTTGCCTAGCTGGTTGTAATTCTGCCGGTTGTACTCGCCCCCGAATCCGAAAGTATGAGTACCGTGGATCCAGGACAATTTATTCACGAACTGCATGGTGTTGTTGTCGATTGCAAAGGGACCGTCGTTAGCGTCACCGATTCCAGTGAAGCCACCACCGTTAAAAGCTACGTTCGGAATTCCCCACGTGATCGGATCCCCAGACTTCTGGCCCGGTATACCGATGTCGGCAACAACATCCAAATTTCCGGCGCTCAACGTCCCAAGAGAATTGAAGAAACTTGTATAGCCAAACCGCGCTTCGTTGACGACGGCGGAGCTGAGAGTCCGCGTGTTGGATACAGCCCACTGTTTGTAGTGAGTTAAGACCTTCGTTCCGGCAAGATTTAGACCTTGTGTGGATGTGTCTTCGTCGCCCCAGTTATATCGTCCCATCCACTGAGACTTCGAAGACTCGTTGAAGTCGATTCTTATTACAAAGGCGTCTCGGTTCAATGGTTGGGAACTAGTCTGCGCGAAATTGTTCGTTCCGAGCACATTCGAGGAATTGTAATATTTCAAAAACTTCAGCGAGACTGGATCCAACCGGGTGGTCGGAATTATGTTCCCCTGGAAGGGCAGACCTGTATTCGGATCATAGATGATGGTAGAGGGAAGCAACTCGCTGAAATCGCCGCCAAACATCTTTGTAGTTGGGACGGTGAAAGTATTCAAGACGCTCTGTCGCCGGCGGAGGGCTTCATAATTTGTCATGAAGAATAGTTTGTTTTTACCACTCCACACGGCTGGTCCACCTTCGCCAAAGCGTGGCAGGTAGATTGGGCCATCCAGTTCAAAACCATAATCATTCCATTTGAACGGGTTCTTGGCCCGAGCACTTGTAAACTGATACTGCTTCGCATCAAGTTTGTCGTTGCGGTGAAATTCGAAAGCAGTGCCATGAAAGGCATTGCCTCCCGATTTGGTGAGCACATTCACCTGGGTGCTTTGGTGACCGTACTCGGCGGGATACACGCCGATTTGAACCTTAAACTCCTGAATGGCATCAATGGAGGGCAGCGCAACATACGTATTGAAGTTCACGTCCATGTTGTTGACGCCGTCGAGAGTGTAGTAGTCGAAGAATATGCGTTGTCCTCCTGCAGATATTGCCTGTTGGGCGCGCTCACCACCTTGGCGGGCACCCGCTTGACCCGCCGCTGGAGCAAGCACATTCACGTTTGGCGAGAGAGCGACCAGATTCAAGTACTGTCTGCCGTTCAACGGCAGCTCTGTCACAATTTTGTTCTCGATCACTGTGCCCATCGTGCCGTTTTCGGCGTTGAGCAATCCGGCCGTACTATTGATTGTGACCATCTCGTCGACTTGACCCACTTCCATCGCCACATCCAGTCGCGTCGTTTGTTGTACCTCCTGCTTGATATTGTCTATCCGCGCCGTCTTGAAGCCAGACTGTTCGACTTTCAATTCGTAAACACCAGGTAGCAGGGACGGGAACGAATAGAGCCCTTCACTATTGGTTGTGACGTTGCGCGTTGCCTGAGTTGCCTTGTTAGTAACAGTTACGTTCGCACCCGTAACAGCCGCGCCCGATGGGTCGGTGACTAATCCACTTATCTCACCACTGGTTTGTGCAAAACCGATGATTGTCGACATAGCGAGCAACAATCCACTGCCTAAGATCTGCACGATTAAGCGAGTTCTCTTTGTCATATTTCCTCCCAGCTTTCCTCTCGTCTTTGAAGAACGTTCGGCGGATCTACGCCGGGGCAATCAATAGAGCGATGCAGCAACCAGTAGTGAGCGGCATCAATTCAGTTTCAGAAGTAAGTTCTCTGGTAACGACTTGAAGTGGAAGAGGCCCTGGTGAAAATTGGATCAGAACCAAAGCGTTGCGCTTGGGTCACCGTGATCTGAACCTGACCGTCAAAATCGCCGTTACAGTGAGACTGACAGTAGCGAAGGTATAACCAGCAAGTCTTTTGTGAGCCTGAAATTCGAGAGCTCTATGCGATGATCGTTTGTTAGCGAAACCGACACATTTATTGAGCTTATTCAGTTGAGACGCGATTGAGAGCGGTTTGTGTGTTTTTGAAAAAACTTGAGAAGTTATGAATTCGACACCTGAGGAGCGCGTGGGGCTAGTTTGAAGGCCGTTTATCTTTTGGCCGAGAAGAATAATTTAGCGCACAGCATTACTGCGCCAGAGAAGCCTATTGGTGAAGTACAATGTGCCACTCTTCTGATAGTGTGCGGAATCGACTCTACAAACTCATAAAGCAGAGACGCGACCGCGTCCAGCCTGGTTATCGTTCCACCGTTCGGGTTTGAAAAAAATGAGAAAAAAAATTAGTCGGCGCAGATTTCTGACACAGACTGCAGTGGCTGCGGTTGCGATGCCTTCGATCCCTTCGCTCCCTGCGAGCGAGATAAGCCAGGCCCTATTCGTTGACAAAGAAATTTCGAGCCGACGACCCCTGGTGCTTTGGTACGACCAACCGGCAAGTGAATGGGTTGAAGCGTTACCGGTCGGCAACGGGCGTTTAGGTGCAATGGTATTCGGCAGAACCAAAAGCGAGCGCATTCAACTCAACGAAGACACCCTCTTTGCTGGTGGACCGTACGATCCCAGCAATCCAGAAGCGCTGCAAATGCTACCGGAGGCGCGCCGCCTGATTTTTGAAGGTCACTATAAAGAGGCGAGTGAGCTAATCGGCAAAAAGATGATGGCACGACCGCTAAAGCAAATGCCCTATCAGACGGTAG
This sequence comes from Acidobacteriota bacterium, assembly GCA_003222935.1. Classification (GTDB taxonomy): domain Bacteria; phylum Acidobacteriota; class Blastocatellia; order Pyrinomonadales; family Pyrinomonadaceae; genus PSRF01. The sequence goes on along the minus strand of QHXL01000387.1, from coordinate 133 downwards.
GTGATTTGAAGTTGGATTTTTCAGAACATGATGTCGTTTCAAACTTTCGTCGTGAACTGGATCTGGACACAGCCATTGCCACGGTATCCTACATTGCTAACGGCGTCAGATTTACTCGCGAGGTTTTTTCCAG
>QHXL01000018.1:2198-20178 GCA_003222935.1 Acidobacteriota bacterium | reverse complement strand
CTTGATAACCAGGTCCTGAAAGACCGCAGTGACACCCGAGCCCGTAACCTGAAACGCACGGTCGCGGAGGCTGCCTATATTCAGCCCGCCGGCATCGATAATCGTAGTAAGCGGTCCGGCCGATTCGCCACCCGCGATCGTTACCGTGTGAAGGGTTGTAGTTATGTCCAGATCACCTGTAGCCGCGGCATTCTCCTGCGTGGCATTGGCGAGTGTCAGGTTATAAGTGGTTGCGGGTTGCAGGTTGATGGTAACTGGCATAGCGCTGAGATCTGCGTTTGCCGCAATGATTGCTCCGCGCAAACTACAATCGCCGGGTGCCGCGGTGCACCCCGTAGCAGCAGCGGTATCGTCTGTTCGATCGACGTCGAAACTTGTTACTAAAAAGGGCAACAGGTTCGCAGTGCCCGGAACTGCAGGTGCGACTGCCCTCCCCTGGTTAGACGAACTCGAAGATGCGCTCGGGGTGAACATTAGAGATGCGCCGACCAAAACGACCAGAGCCAATAGCGACCAGGCGTGTTTTCTTTTCATTGATAACCTCCAACCTGACAAGCTTGGGGCTAATGTTTCGACACGGTCGAAACCGATCGCTCATTCTGCCATTGCTGGCGAGCGCCTTGATTTAGTCGGGATATTTAGGAGGGACTAGCTGCCACCTCTAATACACCTTTCGGCGTTGGGCGGCAAGTAAAATTTCTCTTGCGAAAATAGAAACCAGTCCCCGGACGGTAAGGCTGCCGTGCTATGAACGGCTGGTTTTCTTCCTGGATTTGTTTGCGGTCCGGAACTTCTTCGTTGCCGAGTCGATGAGTACCAGGGCACGCTCCGGACCAAAGCGACCCAGGATTTCGAATTTCTTTCCTTTTGTTTCATTGTAGGAAACGAAGAACCTCTCAATTTCGTGAACGAGGTTGTTGTTCAGATCCCCGAGGAAGCGTATGTGAGAATGATTGCGGGAATCTGCTGCGACCGCTATCAGCCGATCGTTTCGAGTAGTTTTTTGAGCCTCGGTCTGTTCCGCCTCAATCACACCTATTAACTTTGCGGGAACCAGACAACCAACAAACGCAGGCTCATCCATCAGAATCAGGACGTCGAGCGGGTCGCCGTCCTCAGCTTTTGTCGAAGGGATGTAGCCAAAATCAAAGGGGAACACTGCTCCCAGCGGTAACGCACCGCCGAGCTTAAAGATCGATTTCTCTTCGTCGTACTTGAATTTGTTCCGGCTGCCTCTTGGCGTATCGACGATCGCGTTGACGAATCCGGACTCCTCGTCCAAAGCACTCAGGTCGATCATCGGGTTCCAGAGAGGCATTAGAAGGATTAGGAGCGAGCAGCTCGCTTCTGCTCTTTTGCAATCGGCTGTTTGAAATCTATCTCTGTGGAGGGACTGATATCTGCCTTTAGCACTTTCTGCATCTGCTTCAATGCGTTGTCATTATCTGCCGGGTTTATCGACGCGATGCAGTCTTCAGGAATGATCAACTTGTAATCTCTCATGTAAGCGTCGTTGGCAGTGAATAGCACGCAGTTGTTGCCGGCGAATCCCGTAAGGATTAACGTCCGGGTTCCCAGATACTCCAGGACAAGATCAAGTGAAGTCGAAAAGAAGCCTGAGTGTTTCGGCTTGAGAACGAAGTAGTCTTCATCGTCAGGTTTAAGTAACTCTGCAATTGGTTTGCCTCTAACGTCGTCATTCAAACAATGAGTAACAATACGTTTGAAGTCGGAGCGCCACTTCCCAAAGTTGTCGTTGACGTAGATGGTTGGCACTTTTGACTGCCGAGCACGCTCTCGGAGATCAGCGATTCGTTTTGCCGCGGGCAAGGCGGTCCGAAACAGCTCGTCGCCGCCCTCAAACTCGAGGTCGTTAATCGTATCGATTAAAAGTAACGCGATTTCTGACTTGTCGGGCGCATTACCATGTAGGTCACCATTTTTCATATTCCGACTCTTACCGTCATGCTGGGACACCATCGTGCTGGGACCGCAGGCGTCCTCGCCTGCTGGCAACCCTATTAGCTTGATCGGACCTTAAGTCTGCGCGGCAGGCGGGGACGCCTGCGGTCCCAGCATGAGCGATCCTTTAATTTAGGTTGGGCTTCATAATGACTTTGATGCATCCGTCTTTGTCGCTACTGAAAGTGCTATAACCCGTCGCCGCATCGTTGAGGGCCAGTCGATGAGTGATGACGAATGAGGGATCGATCTTACCGTCCTGAATCAGTTTCAAAAGCGGCCGCATGTATTTATGCATGTTGGTCTGGCCCATCTTAAAAGTTAAACCCTTCGAGAAGGCTGCACCGAAGGGAAACTTGTCAAGGAAACCTCCGTAGACGCCAGGTACCGACACAGTCCCACCCTTGCGACATACTCGAATCGCCTGGCGCAAAGCATGTGAGCGATCGGTGGCCATGTAAAGTGCGGTCTTCGCTCGATCGTAAATCGCATCCAGCGTGGTTCCGTGCGCTTCCAACCCGACCGCATCAATACAAGCATCCGGACCAATTCCGCCCGTCATTTCAGTTAGCTTGTCGTAGATGTCCTGGTCTTTAAAATTCAGTGTCTCGGCATTACTTTCTTCCGCGGCCATCTGCAGTCTGCCTGCTACATCGTCAATTGCAATGACGCGTTCGGCGCCGAGCAGGAACGCGCTTTTGATCGCAAATTGGCCCACGGGTCCGCAACCCCACACGGCAATAGTGTCACCCGGTTGTATATTGCAGTTCTCAGCGGCCATATATCCTGTTGGGAAGATGTCCGATAAGAAGAGGACCTGCTCATCGTCAAGTTCATCGGGAATTGGCAAAGGACCAACGTCAGCAAACGGCACGCGCACGTATTCCGCCTGCCCGCCTGCGTAGCCTCCCATCATGTGCGAATAACCAAATAGGCCGGAGCCCGAGAAGCCGTACAGAGCTTCTGCAGTTGCCGCGTTGGGATTGCTGTTGTCGCAAGCTGACCACAAATCTCGCTTGCAAAAAAAACAGTTGCCGCACGCTATGGTAAACGGGACCACAACGCGGTCACCCTTTTTCAAATTCTTGACCGCACTGCCAAGCTCAACCACCTCGCCCATGAACTCGTGTCCAAGAATGTCGCCCTTCTCCATGGTAGGAATGTAGCCATCGTAAAGATGAAGATCGGAACCACAGATTGCTGTGGTGGTGATCTTCACGATCGCATCCCGAGGATTGATGATGCTTGGGTCGGGCACACTCATGACTTGGACGTTATGCTTTCCGTTCCAACATGCTGCTTTCATTGCTTATCCCTCTTGGCTCTCGTCTGGACTTGCTCCTTCGCTTTTGAAGCTCCCGGGGGTGATTCCCACGGCTCCTTCAGCTCGACCAGAAGATTGGCCATCGATTGTTGCTATCTCGCCGGTTTCCATCAGTTGTTTGAATCGCCGCAACTCTTCTTTGATCAACTGACCGGGTTCGGTACCAAGAAGTTGGGCCAGCGACGCGCCTACGGTTCCTGCGGGCGGGTTGTAGTTCAGCACTACGCGAACATAAGTCCCATGACCAGTCGGAGCGGCGTGAAAACGAACTGAGCCGGCATTGACGACATCGGCATCATCTACTGAACGCCAGGCGATCATTTCATTTTCAATCTCGTTGTAGATTTCAGCATCCCACTCGACCTTGCTAGCGCCAATTCCGCCAATTCCTTTCGCCACCCAATGTGTGCGTCCGTCCGGCATCGAGGTGACTGACTCCAAATGTTTCATGAATAGTGGAAGATTTTTGAAATCGCGCCAAAACGAATAGAGCTCCCGGGGAGACTTATCTTGGCGGCCGCATACGCTAAGCCGGCGCCAACCAGCACCATCCCACCTACAAGAAAGGGATGACTGACAGCCTTCGAAATCAATCCGTTCCCATTGGCTTCGCTTTGACCGGCACCGGTGTCGATCACTTGCTGGGTTAGGGCACTCTCATTCATCAAAAGACTCCTTATTTATTAGCCGATCCGGGCTCAGCCTTTTTCCGGTGTTGTTCGGCGAGAGTTTCAGAAGGTGTGAACAATGCCGCCGCAGACATCACCTTGTTCTTGAAGCCAGCAACAACGTCTCCTTCTCCGTTCATCATTGCTTCATATCCGACCTTTGCAACATCCACGGGATCATCTTTCTTCGATTGACCAATCTTCGTATCAAGCATATCGGCGCGCTCGAAGAACTCAGTCTCTGTTGCTCCCGGCATCAAACAGGTCACAGTCACACCGGTATCTTTCAATTCATTACGCAATGCAAAGGAGAATGAATCGATGAAGGCCTTCGTGCCGTTATACGTTGCGTTAAAGGTACCGGGGGTGAAGCCGGCAATGGAACCCGTAAACAAGATTCGCCCAGTCCCGCGCGAAACCATCTCGTTACCAATTCTCTGCGCGAGATAAATGGTTCCAGTAATATTTGTATCGATGACGTGACGAATATCCTCAAAGTCCTGACCAAGAAAAGCGCCGCCCAGTCCAATACCGGCATTGGCGAGCAACGCATCAACAGCGCGACCGTTAAGGGCGCTGTAGAGTTCGTCCACACCTTCAGTAGTAGCCAGGTCAACTTCCACGGCGTCCACCTGCACACCTAACTTCCTGAAGTCTTCAGCTGCGGTGTGAATTTCAGCTTCGTCGGCTGCGATCAAAAGATCGAAGCCGTCTTCGGCGCAACACTTGGCCAGTTCATAGCCAATACCGGTCGAAGCACCGGTTACGATTGCTAGCTTCCCTTTATTCTTTTCCATATGAATCTCTCTGGATTGAGCTAACTTTAGAATCCCGTCTTGTAAAAGTGCGAGGTGAGCCGTCTAAGACTCACCTCGCGTATTGACTGGAGTTTATCGGTCGCTTTGCTGACCACCTTTTCGGCCTTGGCCACCTTGCTGGCCGCCCTGACCACCCTGGCCTCCCTGTTGACCCTGGCGACCACCGGTTTCCTGTCCGCCGCCTTGACGGCCTCCACTCTGTTGACCGCCACCCTGCTGACCGCCACCCTGATTTTGTTTACGATCGTCTGCCATGATTTCCTCCCCTTGTTCGTTCGTTTAGCTGTTGCGTAATTCAAGTCTGAAAAACAAACATCGACTTGAGCTTCGCCGCATTCATTCAAAACAGATTGCAGCGATTAAGATTAAGCATGAACGTGGAGAGCAACAGGAATGCCACGGTTTCAAGTCATAACCTGGTTATATTGGAAGCCCAGATGAGGACCTCGTCCTGACGAAACTTAGCTTCCAATTTTTGCCGGTATCCAGCCCACCAATCTTTATCCAGTTCGTCAGACAGCACTTCGAACATCACCATTTCGTCACGGTTGATGTCGTCTGAGTTTCCCTTCCAGAGTCCGACAGCCGGAGAACGGACAAATGCAGTTACCCCTCCAAAGCGATCAATCAGATCTTCTCGCACCTGGTTGAAGTAGTCGGGTGGAAAAGCCTGTTTATGATTGTCATGCAGTGGCAGTAACAGCTGAATGAGATGCATCTGTTACACACCGTTACTGAACCTCAACGTCACGTTGAATGGCGAGCGCTCTGGCTTTCATCAAGGCATCACCATCAATCAGACCGTCTCCACTTGTCCATTGATCGATCTCCTCAGTCGAGCGACCCAGTGCAAGGGCAAGTCTTTCGTTACTCGCGTCGAAGGCCCGGTCGCGAATCTCTTTCAAGATATGTGAAGCCTCGGCTTGAGTTGTGTCCTGATCATCAATCGGGCGGTAGTCTGTACTCTCCAGTACAGTTGCCTTCCCGTCCTCAATGGTGGCCATCGAAGCTGGCCGATCGGTAAGCGCACCTGAATCGTTCCCAGCCGCGATTCGTGATTTGCGTCTATTACTTTCAAGTGTGTACAGCAACCCTGCGGCAATCCCCGCACTCAACAATAGGACTTTCCTTTTCATCTTTGTCTCCTCATCGACTTAGTAATCGCTCGCAAAGTCAGCAGCAACTCTAAGACCAAATACTTCGACACATACTGAGACGGACATCGCGCATTGGCATTTCGGTTGCGGGTCTTCGCAGAGAAAAGATTGATCGCTCAACGGACTGAGGAAGTATCGTTTTCTAACTTCTGTGCTGTATTGGACTCGTACGACAATCCCTGTTGAGCGAACTACTTCGTTAGATCATCCTGGGCTGACGCTTTAGGTATGAGACAAATCACCATAACCGCGCCTCAAGGTAGCGCTACCCAGATCGCTGAAATCGCTTTCGCCCTCGGCATCTCCGAGGTGTCTGTCGCAGAAAAGCGAATTCTCGAAGAGATTCGATCGAAATGGACGTGAGTAATCCTTTAGCTAAAGCGTTCATGGACGAGATTACCGCGGCGCCTTTCTTTTCCTGCGAGGACTTTTCAATCGCAATACGCCAACCACGCGCACTGATATCGCATGAAGCGCTTGGTCGACTTACAAGGCCCTTGGTCGCGCCTGCTGTGGATATTTTTGAGGAGCTTTGGCAGTTCTCGCAGGTGACCTACGGCTTTGTAGGTCGAATCTTGATTGGCGCATTGCTACTCGCTTACGGAATGGCAGAGTACAAATTCCTCTTCATGATTGCGGGACTACTGTTCATTCCGTTATTGCCGTTAATTCAAAGCGTTGGCTTCGGGCTCTGGACTCGTCAATGGCGTTTGGTCGGACAGGGATTGTATTCGTTGACCATCGCACTCCTATTACTGCTCGCGGGAGGGATGGCAGTTGCGATTTTCACCAACCCACCAGTGCAGTACTACGACTTCAATACGTTGCCAGTTGGCTTCTTAGTTTCTCTCGCAGTTGGGGTCGCTGCCGGATTAGCTACTGCTGATGACGTCGGTCGACGCGAGTTGATCGGGTTAGCTGCCACGGCGCAAGTCGCAATCGTTCCGGCCTGGTTCGGCCTGTGTATCGTGCTGGGATTTCCGGCTGTCAACGATACGGCCCCGCAGCGACTGATACAGGAACTCGTACTCAATATTATCGCTATTGTCATCGCCGCTTTCGCAACTTACGCGGCGATGGGAATCAAGGGAAAGGCCCTCAGATGCTTCAAGATGAATGCTTCGAGAGGGGAATCGTGGTCGACAGAAGTTCCAACAAGAGCAAATAGCGCGATGGGAGGTGCCCACGAATAACTCGCGAGACAGCATAAAGATGTCTGGGGCGAACGTGCTGCTTACCAAAATAATGGAGCCAGCGGGTTGACGAGAGAACCACCGAATCCGCCGAGGATCGCGAAGCTAGTCGAGTGAAGAACTCGATCTTTCAGGGTCCGAGATCTGGCGGATTTGCTGATATCAAGCTTTCGCGGAACGCTGTGGACTACTCAAACCCGCTCCTGTTAGGCCAAGCATTTCGTCGAGAGAACCGGGAACAGGTTGGAAACTGATGTTGAGGCGATTCCACAGGTTGATCACACCGATGGCAAAAGTCAGCTCGGAGATTTGCGTCTCACTCAACTGGGCGCGAACCCTATCGTAGACTTCATCGCTAATGCCGTGCCCGGAGAGCGTGGTGACAACTTCCGTCCACTCAAGCACTGCGCGTTCAGTCTCGGAGAACAAAGTTGATTCTCGCCAAATTGGGATGTGATAAATGCGCAGTTCTTGTTCTCCATGAATCTTGGCTTCCTTGCAGTGCATATCAAGACAGAACGCACACCCATTGATTTGAGAGGCTCTTATGTTTACTAGATCGATAAGGGTGTTTCCCAGCGAGCTCTTCTTTACCTCATCGGCAAGCGCAAACAGTTTTTGCGACAGCGCCCGTGACTCCTCAAAGTAATTCACACGTTGACTCATAGTTTTTCCTTTCAAGCGGCGTAGATCCGCGCGACTCCGATCTGTCGCCGCAAGGGTTGTTTTGTGTTTCCCGCAACGCGGCCATCGTTGTTACGCGGCCAACGTTCACAAGAGCATAAATGAAAGCATTTACATCCACTAGACATTAGTCACTGATTTGCTCAGACAGTGGTTGAGTTGCTCCATCTTATGAAAAGCTCGTGGCGTTATGGTTGCAATTTTTCGGACTCACTTATTCAAAAACAGTCTTGACTTTCAGGTCTGCCTAATGAACCCTAGTTCCGCATAAACCGTACTGCTTGATCACCTACCTCAAGGAGGGTTCTCGTTATGAGGATTGCGAGTTCAACGCGTCTATTAAGCATCATTCTCCTTCTAATTTATGCGCTGTCGGGTACCGCCGCAGCGCCACAACAGAATGAGATCGAGAAACGGATCGATGCTTTGCTCGCTAAGATGACGCTTGAAGAAAAGCTTGGACAGCTCCAGCAATTAGATGGAGAGGCCGAGGGAAACTATCGTCCGGAACATGTCGAGCTTGTCCGCAAAGGGCTGCTTGGTTCGACGCTAAACGTCCGAGGCGCGAAGCGTTCAAACGAACTGCAAAGAGTAGCGATCGAGCAATCGCGTTTGAAAATTCCGCTAATCTTTGGCTTCGACGTGATACACGGCTATCGCACCATCTTCCCTGTTCCCCTTGGTGAAGCGAGCAGTTGGGATCCCGCGGCTGTTGAGCGCGCTGCGAGCGTTGCGGCAGCTGAGTCGAGGGCGAGTGGCGTGCATTGGACATTTGCGCCGATGGTCGACATTGCGCGTGATGCACGTTGGGGTCGCATCGTCGAAGGTTCAGGCGAAGATCCCTACCTGGGTTCGGCGATGGCACGAGCGCGAGTGAGAGGATTTCAAGGCACCGATTACAGCAAGCCGGACAAAATTGTTTCCTGCGCAAAGCACTGGGTGGCCTACGGTGCGGCTGAGGGTGGACGCGATTACAACACCACCGATATGTCCGAAAGGGTTTTGCGTGAGATCTACTTTCCACCTTTCAAAGCGGCAGTTGACGCGGGCGTCGGAACACTTATGAGCGCCTTCAACGATCTCAATGGTTCTCCCACTTCCGCTAATCCATTTACCCTGTCACAGGTCTTGCGAGAAGAATGGAAGTTTGACGGTTTTGTCGTCACTGATTACACGGCAGTATTGGAATTAATGAATCATCGACTTGCCGCTACGGAAGCCGAGGCTGCTCAACGTGCGCTGAATGCAGGCGCTGACATGGAAATGGTAAGCCGGTTGTATTCCAAGCACATAGGTAGCCTCTTGCGGGAAGGAAAAGTTACGCAACGTACAATCGACAATGCAGTGCGACGAATACTTCGGATCAAGTTCCGTCTCGGGCTATTTGAGAAACCCTACGCTGACGAAGCGCTGGAACGGACTGTGATCCTGAACGCGGCAAATGTAACCGCGGCGCGTGAGGTAGCGGCGCGGTCGCTGGTCCTCCTGAAGAATGAACGCAATACATTGCCGCTCAACAAGAACGTTAAATCAATCGCCGTCATCGGACCACTCGCTGATGATCCCAAGGCGATGCTTGGATCGTGGGCAGGCGATGGAAAAGCTGCGAATACGGTCACCTTGCTTGGCGGAATTAAGGAGAAAGTATCCGGCGCCAGAATTCTCTACGCGAAGGGCGTTGCGATCGAAGGTCGCGGAGTCACGGGAAATTATGACGCGAGCGTGGCGACCGAGACTGCCGGCGGAACAAACGTCGCATCTGCGGCAAACGTCGAGGCGGCACGAAACGCGATCACACCTGCGGGACCAAACTCGATTGACGAAGCAGTGCGCGTGGCGCGCGAGGCTGACGTCAGCGTTATCGCGATCGGAGAGACTGCTGAGATGAGTGGTGAAGCGGCATCGCGCACCTCACTCGATCTACCTGGTAAGCAAATGGATTTGATCCGGGCGATTCATGGAGTCGGAAAGCCTTACGTCGTTGTCTTGATGAATGGAAGGCCACTGACGATCAACTGGCTGGCTGAAAATTCACCCGCAATTCTCGAAACATGGTTTGCAGGCACTCAAGCTGGTCCAGCAATCGCGGACGTCTTATTCGGAGATATCAATCCGGGCGGCAAGTTGCCGGTCACCTTCCCGCGGACAATAGGTCAGGTGCCGATGTATTACAACCACAAAAGCACCGGGCGCCCGCCCACTGACCAGAAATATACTTCAAAGTATCTTGATGTTCCGGTGACGCCGCTTTATCCGTTCGGCTACGGACTCAGTTACACACAATTCAAATTCGGACCGCCGCAACTGAGTGCTAGCAGCATAACTCCGGACGGTCAGCTAACGGTTACTGTTGAGGTGGAAAACGTCGGGTCGCGAGCCGGTGATGAGGTAGTGCAGCTGTACATCCGGGACCAGGCATCAAGCGTGACCAGAGCCATAAAGGAATTAAAGGGTTTCGAACGCATCACCTTGCGGCCTGGAGAAAAGCGACGAGTGCAATTTGTTTTGAAACCCGAGCATCTGGGGTTTTACAACAGGGACATGCGCTTTGTAGTGGAGCCTGGTGAATTCAAAGTTATGGTTGGTCCAAATTCGGAAGAGTTACTCGAAACCAGCTTTGAAGTGGTAGCGCGTTGATGCTCGATACCACCGACGTAAGTCGCGTGGAGCTTCAATTTCTCGCTAACACTCAGGCTCTTATTTTTCGCAGATACCACCGGCTTCAGCCGCGTGGAGTTTCAATTTCACGCTACACCCCGCTGTTTGATTTGCAAATACCACCCGCTTCAGCCGCGTGGAGTTTCAATTTCACGCTACACCCCGCTGTTTGATTTGCAGATACCACCGGCTTCAGCCGCGTGGAGTTTCAATTTACCCTAGACCACGAAACTGAAACTCCACGCGGCTGAAGCCGGTGGTATCTCCGTTTACTTCACAACAACCTTCTAGCGAGAAACTGAAACTCCACGCGGCTGAAGCCGGTGGTATCTTCGTTTACTTCACAACAACCTTCTAGCAAGAAATTGAAGCTCCACGCGGCTGAAGCCGGTGGTATCTCCGTTTACTTCACAACATCCGTCTAGAAAGAAATTGAAGCTCCACACGGCTGAAGCCGGTGGTGTCGAAGTTCTCTTAATTCGCCGCGGACTTTTAGCCTTGTCCCCATAGCTCGGCGAACCTTCCGAAAGCCGGCCAACTGCATCGCCCGGGGAATCTCCTTATTGAGCATGAACCAACGCCAGACGTTGCCGCTTCTCAAGTTTTCAGCGCTGATTAAGGTGATGCCCACGTCGATGCCTATAACATCAGGATTAACCCACCCGCTATTTGGATTGAAGGCGTCTACAAAACCGTAATGATCGTAAATCGTATCTCCCCACTTCTGGCGCATTGTCTTGAGCGCTGCGAGGGTAATCCCCGGAGTGAACATTAACGAACCACCGGCAGCTGACGGTACGACCGTCCCATCAATGTCGGGTGACGCCGGTGGTCCACCCCAGGCACGATATCCTTTGGCACTGTCAGAGGCCGTGATCCCCCAGACATTTTCTGTAAACGCAGGAAACTTATCCGAAAGGCTTAGGCAAAACTCACGGTGAGCAAGCGTTGCTTTAACCGAGTTCTCAAAATAGTTGGTGTAGGGATACCAACTCTCCTCCTGATTGCGAAAGTCAACCCAACCCTGCGAGTACTGGTGGACAAAGAGCGGCGCCTGCGGGAAGGTTAAATAAGTGTAGTTGCCGAAGGTAAGTCGTAAACGTTGCCACGCCTGCCACGCACCCCGATTGATTGGGTGAGTCGGAGAGCCAATGGCTAGCAGTTGCAACATCGTATGTTCGCTGTAATGGTTCCACGTATGATTTATGAATCCGCTTTCGGGTCTCCATCCGTGCGAGATCAGCAATGACTGCCCTGCGAGCATCCACGGAAAATCAATACGCTCGTAAATGAGCGTCGCGAGCCGAACAATTTCCCTGTCTGCGCGAAAATACTGGCGAGCCGTCAGCACTCCACCGAGCAAAAGCGCCGTATCAATCGAGGAGATCTCACTACGCCATTTCCGTTCGCCAGTTTTTCTGTCGACGAAATGATAAAACCAGCCGTGCTCGTTTGGTGATCGCTCGGCGTAGAAACGAAGTGTTGCGAGCACGCGATCACGAATAGCTTTTCGATCAGCCCACCCTCGATCGTGTGCGATACACAGGGCAGTTAAACCAAATCCCGTCGCCGCACTGCTCGCAACGTCGACGCTCGGGTGGCTCTGGTCATACGGCGCGCCGTTGGCCCGCGCTCTGTCAGCGACCAATCCTGTTTCAGGGTCAGCCTGTTCCCAGAAAAAGAGGAATGATCTTTTTGAAAGATCCTCTAAGAAGGCATCGTCTTGTGCGGTTAGCGAAAGACTGCTGCGGGTTTGTGAATATGACGACGTCGAGAACGCGACGAGGGTTAGCAGGAGAGTCGCTAACCGCATCAGCAGTGTTTTGTCAAAACGGTACATTCGTAAGCGTCTCTCCTTGGAGTGCGGGGACTTGTCACCGCTTTGTCATCGCAGTACTAGCATGAGACGAAAGGCTCGCTGTAACAAGCGGTGACAAGTCCCCGCACTCCAAGGAGGACCGCTTAGTCGAACAAGTTTCTAGAACCTGAATCGCGCCTGGAGTTCAACCACTCGACCGGCGAGACCTTCAGTCGCTCGTCCGAACCGGGGGTTATTCGTCAACACTCCTGGTTCGTTTGGACCACGAGGATCGAAGAAGCCTATGGTCGTGGCGTCACTGCCAAAAGCAAAAGTCTTCAGGTTTAGCTGATTAAAGACATTGAAGAAGTTGGCGCGCAACTCCAGGTCAGTCGACTCACCCAGTAAACCGCCAAGTCGAGTGTGCTTCACAAGACTCAAGTCCACATTGAAGTAACCCGGTCCTCTAAAGGAATTGCGACCAATACCCGGAGGTGCAACTGTGTTATTGGCCTGGTCGAAAACCACGAAGAACGGTGCCCCTCCACCTGGAAAGTTGCTTCCGTTAATAAACGCATCATCGGACGTGTCGATGTCACTTGGCCCTTTATAACCCTGGGGACGTACGGGACATAGCGAAGGACCACCGGGAGTGCTTGTGCAACCTCCCACGACTGGCGTGAATGGAAAACCGGTCCGATATGTCACAACACCCGTGAGTTCAAAGCCGCCCAGCACCGCACCGACAAAGTCATGTCGATCGCGAAAGAACGGCAATTCATACAAACCTGAAAAGTTAAAGTAGTGACGAACATCAAAGTCCGATGGACCACGTTCCGTGCGGTTGTCCTGTGGATACGTTTGATTGGTGACGAAGCCAGGTCCTTCGTAAGACAACTGGTCGATGCTCTTGCTCCAGCGATAGTTTGCCTGAAGTTGCAGACCAGCCGCGAAACGTCGGACGAGGTTCAGGTTGAGTGCGTTGTAATTCGAATTGACATCCGGCGTCGTGAAGAATACCTGGAAGAACGCCGGGTTATTTGGGTACAGGAAGTTTTGATTCACCAGGCGAATCAGTTTATGACCCGCGCTGCCCTGATAGCCGATGGTCCCAGTTAACTTGGCCGGCAAGTCCTGCTGTATTTCTAATGAGTAGAGGTAGACGTACGGGTTTGGAAGATCTTGTGGGGCGCCATAGAGTTCAACAGCGCCGCTGATGGGTCCTCCAGTGGCAGGATTTATTCCCTGGCCCAGTGCAGGATTTCTGGGGTAGCTGGTAACTGAATTACTGGAACCAAGTGCATAGAGGATCTGACCACCTACGAACGGACTGCCAAAGTCATTTGAGGCCGTACCGCAGCAAATCCCGAAGCGACCGAAGAACGGCGGATTGCCACGCACGTTAGCTAGCGGGGCGACGGGAATCCGGTTGTATGCAATGCCGAAACCCCCGCGAACGACAGTGCTGTCTCCAGTTTCACTTCCCAATCCCAAAGCTCGGAATCTCGGGCTGTAAGCAAAGCCAATCCGCGGTGCAAAGTTATTTCGATCGGCATCAGACAACTGGGAGACGGTCCTAACTTGTGAATTCACTAATCCCTGAGAGCCAAAAAAGAGATTACTTAAGCGACCGTCTTTCTCTTTGAGCGGCGTGTAGTATTCGTAACGCAGACCAAGATTAAGCGTGAGATTCGGACGCACTTTCCAGTCGTCCTGCACAAATCCAGCCCAGTACTTCGTAGAAAAATACCGTTGCGCATCCGCCGGAAAACCAGTCCTGGGGTCGGCGTTGACCCCTTCAAAAATCGGAGTGCCGTTCGCCAGGTTGAAAAGACCACTGAAGGAATAGATCGGACGAGAACCACCAGAGCTATCACTGTTGTCCTGTTCCAGGCGGTATGTGCCCCCGAACTTCAACGCATGGTTGCCAAATACTTTGGTCAGAGTGTCGCTTAACTCAAATATGTTCTGAGCCAGGATTCCGGGCGTGTTCTCGCCGCGATCCGCGCCAAATCGAATTCGATCGAATGGCAAACCTTCCACCTCCACTCGAGGAATTCCAAAGTTAACGTTGGTGGCGTCTCGCTGTTGGTCTGATGCAAATCGAGTTGCATTGAAGCGCGCCTCATTGAACACGGTCGGAGAGATAATTCTCCGATACACAATTGTCCCCGAAGTGTTGAGTGGTTTGAAGGGAAGATCTGCCATAGGTCGACCCTTACCCGCGCTGTCACTGCTGAGATTGTCCAGCCTTGTAACGTAGGTACTCAGCGTCAAGCTGTCTTTTGCATTTGGCGTGAAATCAAGACGAACGTTGTATTGATTGCCACGATTGCTGCTCGGAAGAGCAAACTGAATCTCCTGGATGTCAGGTATACCGTCGAAACCGCCACCAGTCGGGTTACCGAGGGAGACATACTGGTTCAGCGCACCAGTAATCGAACCAATGTCCATACCCCCGGCTACAACGCGACAACGGCTTGGGTCGTTACCGAATACCGCACAGCTTGGAGCGAAGACGTTTATGACCCGGGGGTTGATCCCTGAGGAGGCTAAAATCTGGGCGGTAACGGAACCGGGGCGCAGTTGTTGCACGAGCTGACGGTATTCTGCGGTTTCAACGAATGCGCGACCGGTTGAGTCGCCCGTCTTGCGCAGTCCTTCAAACGAAAAGAAGATGAACGACTTGTTCTTTCCCCAGACCGTAGTTGGGCCACCTTCACCAAAGTGCGGGAGGTACAGTGGTCCACCAATACTGCCACCGAATTGCCGAATGTAATCATTGACACGAAGGGGTGGCGCTCCCGGTCCACCATACTTGTTGAAGGAGTTCAACTTTGGCGAGTTGTATTTAAAGAACGCAGAGCCATGGACGTCGTTGGCCCCTCCGGCTGAAACGACTTTGACTTGTGCTCCTGAATTGCGACCGTCTTCCGCTGAATATGAAGCCGATAGAACTTTAACTTCTTTAATAGACTCCTGGTTCGGAGTGACTAGTGCAGCACCGCCCCAGTTGAAACTGTTTACGCTGACACCATCAATTTGAAAATTGTTGCTCGAAAGTCGTTGGCCATTCGCCGAGATCTGGACCTGGTTCTCGGTTTGGAAGATCGAGTTGTTCGAACCTCCTGGACCGGTCGTATTGGGCAGGTTCACGGCGTTGCCATTACTGCCGCGCGATCCATCTCCTAGCACCCCCGGTGTGAGTCGGGCCAATTCGTAAGGATCACGTCCAACCTGTGGCAGCTCGCGTATTTCCCGCGTGGTCATGGCGCGCGATACCTCGCCATTTTCAGTACCCAGTGTTTGTGCAGTAGTTTCAGAGATGGTCACGGTCTCAGCCACTTGACCTGTTTCGAGGATGACGTTGAGACCCTGGGTGGTCTCTGCGCTAACAATTACGTTTTCGAATATCTGTTTCTTAAAACCCGTTTTTTCAACGACAAGCATGTATGTCCCTGGAGGAAGTCCGGAGATCCGATAAAAACCTTCGCCACTCGAAGTTGTGGTCTGCTTTGAATTTGTCTCCTTATTTGTAACGGTCAGACTTGCGTCAGGGACCAGTCCACCAGTGGCGTCGCTAACAGTTCCCTGTATGCTCGCCTTGAATTGCGCGTCGGCAGTTGCGAGGGGTAGTAAAAGAAATAGCCCGCAGATGAGAGCGCGGGCTGAAAAAGAAAATAACCGGAACATAGAATTCTCCTCCTTGGTGAAAAGCAGTGGTGGGGAAACTTGAAATGTTGAGGGATTGAAACTTCACCACAGACTCGAGATTCGAGCGGTGTTGTGGATACGCTTCAATGTTTGGGGGATTGTTGAGGCAGGGGAAATGTCCTCAGCGCATAAGTACCATCAAAGTCATAAAACTTCAACAGTTATCTGGCAGAAGGTCGTGACGCAAATTTAGCAGTGGCTGGTCTGGACCTTGAGTCTTTATCTCATTCTCCCCGAGCTTTAGCTTAGGGATCGGGTGCTCACATTTGTGGTGAACCGTTTTAAGGTTTCCTAATCGTTGCTGATCTGCCACATGAAACCGTTAAAACGGTTTCCCAAAACTTCGAACTGCCAGGACCCCAAGCTAAAGCATGGGGAGAATGAGACAAAGCCAAAGGGCCCAGACTCAAAATGTGTAAATTCAAAGGTCACATACTCAAAATGATCTGCCGAAACTTCTCAACAGCGTTTAAGACTATGAAAACTTACCTCTTGGTCCTCGTGTCAATTTTCTTCGTGTGTTCAAGCGGCGCGGCCCAGGACATTACACGCCTGGAGAAGATTGGTGATGTAGCCAGTGTCAAACGGGATGACAATTCTGTAACTCTTAACTGCACTGACAATTCACAAGTTCGAATAACAATCCTAGCCCCAGATCTGATTCGGGTCCGCGCGTCATTTTCAAAACCAATATCAAACAGAGATCACTCCTGGGCCATCGACAAGACCGCCTGGTCAACACCACGCTGGAGCCTGATTGAAACAACTAATGCAGTTGCAATTAAAACTGATGAGGTCGAAGTCGTCGTCCGTCGTTCACCTCTACTGATTGAATTTCGTGACGCCAAAACAGGCGCAGTAGTGAATGCTGATGAGCGACCACTCTCGTACGACGCAAAAGGACTCCTCAAGTCGATGATGTTCGATCCTGATGCCGGTGTCTTCGTAGCCGCGTCAAAGAAACTCGGATTTGATGAACACTTCTATGGCCTCGGCGAAAAAGCCGCACGGTTGGACAAGCGACGCAGTTCATTCATCAACTGGAATTCGGATACGCCCGGTTACGTAGAAGGACGTGATCCGATCTATCAGACTGTGCCTTTTTATCTCGGTTTGGAAAACGGCATCGCCTACGGGATCTTCTTCGACAACAGTTACCGGAGCTACTTCGATTTCGGTAAATCATCGCAGCAGCGAGCCTGGTTTGGCGCCGAAGGCGGCGAGATGAACTACTACTTTTTCTATGGACCACAACTTCCGAAAATCCTGGGTCGTTACGCCGATCTCACGGGACGTATGCCGCTTCCGCCGATGTGGGCACTGGGAAATCAGCAGAGTCGCTGGAGTTACTATCCGGAAGCAATGGTTGATGAGGTCGTACGACAATATCGCCAGCGTGACCTGCCACTCGACGTAGTTCATCTCGATATAGACTACATGCAGGCGTACAGGGTCTTTACCTGGAACAAGGAACGTTTTCCAAATCCCAGGGGAATGATCAGACGACTGGGCGACCAGGGAGTAAAGATCGTAACGATTGTCGATCCCGGTGTGAAACATCAACCGACAGGACCTCAGGCATCAACCGACCCGTTAGCATCGCAGGAAAATTCCTATTACGTCTTCAACGAAGGTGTCGCAAAGAACTACTTTCAAAAACGAAAAGATGGACGACTATTTGTACCGAGGGTCTGGCCGGGAGAGAGTGCGTTTGTTGATTACACATTGCCGGAGGCGCGTCGCTGGTGGGGCGATCTTCATCGAGCCTATACGGATGTCGGTGTTGCTGGAATATGGATGGATATGAATGAACCTGCCGACTTCGTCGATCAAACCGGCAAGAACCAGATCGATGTTGTTAGTTATGACGGGGGTGAAAATTCCACTCACGCGAAGAATCGAAATATTTTTGCGCTGAACATGGCGCGAGCAACTTACGAAGGACTGGAACGGCTCCAGCCAGACAAGAGACCTTATGTAATTACGCGCGCCGCGTACGCTGGA
>QHXL01000018.1:0-2176 GCA_003222935.1 Acidobacteriota bacterium | reverse complement strand
GACCGGCGATACAAATAGTACGTGGGATGGCCTATCGTTAAGTATCCCGATGTTTCAAAGTCTGGGTTTATCCGGTCAGCCCTTTGTCGGCAGTGATGTTGGTGGCTTCATGGGTCGGGGTAACGGCGAGTTACTCACCCGCTCATATCAAGTGAGTTTCCTCGCGCCTTTTTGTCGTAATCACAAAACCATAGATGGATACGATCAGGAACCCTGGCGCTTCGGCAAGCACTACGAAGACATCATTCGCAAGTATCTCAAGCTTCGCTATGAGCTTATGCCATTTCTCTATACGACGCTGGAAACGGCCCATCGCACTGGTGTGCCGCTCTTTAGACCACTTGTGCTGAATTATCAGGACGACTCAAGTACCTACAATCTGGATGATCAGTTCATGGTTGGTGACGATCTATTGGTGGCCCCGATACTGAGTGCTGGTCTCACTAACAGGTTGGTGTATCTACCACGTGGAAGCTGGTACGACTTCTGGACCAATAAGAAATATTCAGGCGAGACAATGATTAGAGTCGATGCGCCACTTGAGACTGTTCCGATGTTTGTTCGTGGTGGGGCGATTATTCCTAAAGGACAATCAATGAACTTCGTCGGTGAGAAGCCCGCCGCGCCGCTTTTCGTCATCTATCCTGACGCACAAGGAAAGGCGCAGACGAGCCTTTATGAAGATGATGGAGTAAGTCCAGGATACAAGCAGGGTCTATATCGAAGGACCGGTGTTCAAGCATTGGAGACCGACAAAGGAATCAACATCACGGTCGAGGCGCCGCAGGGATCATTTAAAACGCCGAGCAGGATTTTGAGTTTTTTGATTCCAACACGTCTTTCACCAACGCAGGTTGTGCTTGATGGCCGAACGCTCTCGAAAGCAGGTCAAGATGGATCCGGTTGGCAGAAGAGCGGCGAGATTCTAACCGTTCGAATAGTAGATGACGGAAAGGCCCACAGCATCAATATTAGATGAAGTTGTAAAGTTGAATCGGCCGCATGCAGCCACCCTCGATCGTTCTCCTTGCGGCCGAAAGCCCAAAAGTCGGAGACCTTCGGCCGAACCAGGTGGCGTTCGAGACCCACCAAAGGCTACTTGTCCTTCTTCTCCCGCGTCCCCTCGATGTCAAACTCCTGTTTCTGGCCCCCAAACTCCGCCGCTCCCTTTCCCTTGAGCTTGTCCCCGTCGATCGTCAGGGTGTAGTCGATGGGGATAATGTTATCCATGAACTTCCGCACAGCGGAGAACGTCAGCTTCCCGTCCTTGAACTTCACATCTTTCAATTTCTCATCCTTCTGGTCCGGCCAGTTCATCGTCCCGTCAAGATTGTCCCCGTCCTTCTTGATCGTTAGTTCGGACGTCCGCTGCTGGTCGCCGATTTTGTACTCGCACTTCCAAGTTCCGACCGGGTCTGCCTTCTCGCCCTGCGCGACCGCAAGGCTGAAGAACCCAAGTGCCAACGCCGCTAAGAGAATCGTTTTCATGTCTGCCTCCAATGAATTGCGGGCGAAGAGTCGTCCGACGTGGACCATCTCCAGCCGCTGACTGTGATTCTAAAGATACCGCGACAACCGGTAAGGCCCAAGTAATCTCGACTCTCTTGGCCATCCAGTAATCGCGGGAGCCGAACATTACGCGTGACCGGCTCGCTCACGCAACTACGAATAGAGGTCGCAACAGGCGAGCCCGCTCCAAGCGCATGTTAGATTGCGATCTCCGAAACTGATTCGTCTGCCAAACACAAACTTAGGAAGGTTCGCATTTCCTCCGCCCAGCGAACGACTGGCTGCCAGGCTTCGGGCATATTCGACCGCCAGAGCAATCGAACGGCGGCCGCCATGGCAAAACTTTCGAGACCAAATTCTTCCCCGTCTAAAACGAGAGAGCTATGGACCATGCTAGGTGTCGAGATTTTTTCCAGACTCAGCAACTTCGAATTTAACATTTCGGTACGCCCGCTCGCTTCAAAGTGATTGTGGGGCACATGCGTAACCCTTTGAATTTGAGCCGTCGTTTGGATGCCCCTTACCAAACACCCACTGATACCTTCTTTCCGCTCAGGCTCCCGTGCTAAGATTCGCACCTCCCAAGTTAGAACGAAAGAAACCCAAGAACTAGTTCCCATTTGTTTTTGCTCTTGCAGGCAAACGGTTAACCGACAGGTTGCTAGTA
>QHXL01000386.1 GCA_003222935.1 Acidobacteriota bacterium | reverse complement strand
CGGCTCCTGATATCCCAAAAGATAGAAGAGCCACACAGGTCGAGGGCCAAGTGGTGTTGGATGTCGTGGCGTGCAAAGATGGAAGAATCACCAATATCGAAGTGGTCCAGCGACAACCTTTCGGAACCACCGAAGCAGCCGTCACAGCAGCACGTAAAGTAAAATTCAGGCCCGCGGAAAAAGATGGGCAGGTGGTGTCGCAGCGAATCCGTTTCGAATACAGCTTTCGAATGTGACCCTGGGCTTAACCACCGGCCCACCGAACAAACGCTTGGAGCGGACTCGCCGGTTAGCGACCTCTATTTGTAGTAGCGTGGGCGAGCCGCTCAAGCGCCACGTTCGGCCGCCTAGGAAGAATATCGATGCAAAGTAAACTCCTAGCCCCAGTCACTTTCTGTCTCGGAATCATTCTGCTAATTGCCGGCAACGGCAAAGGTCAGGAATCAATGGCTCGTTTACCGGCTCAGCCTCAGCCAGTCACAAAGAAGCTTCCTCGGTATCCACCGATCGCTCGTGCGGCGTGCGTGCAAGGTTCGGTGGCAGTACTGGTCGACATTGACTCGAATGGTAAGGTTACAGGTACAAGTCTTTTGTATGGTCATGCGCTATTAAGGCGAAGTGCCGAGGCGTCGGCGCTTGAATGGATCTTTGGTGCTAGTAAAGAAGAGTTGGGCCAACGGCGAGAAGTAATCCGATTTGTTTTTCAGATCTTGCCATTCGAAGTTCCCGAAAAGAAGCTGAAACCCGTTTGGTCGACGGCCACCGATGTGGAGATTCGCGTGCACCCCTCGGAGCCCAGTTGTACACATTGCAGCGAGAAGCGCCGCCGAGAGCTGCGTCGAGGAGGCTGTACTAAGCAGCCTGATTAATTCTAACCACCGGCGGCCGAACAAACGCTTGGAGCGGACTCGCCGGTTAGCGATCTCTATTCGTAGTTGCGTGGGCGAGCCGCTCACGCGTCACGTTCGATGCTTTCTTCCTATTGCACGAAGAATGAAACTCATATTCACACTTAGTATTCTCGTGCTGGCTTCGGCTGGCTTAACGTTCGATAGCCTCGTAGCTCAGGAGGCTGAGCGGGTACCACGGAAGGTTCTGGAATACTCCAAATGCCATACGTCAAACTCCGGATGCGAGAACGACGAATCGGAATGGGCCATGCTTGATGCTGTAGGAAATCTGTTGAAAGCTAATTTGGGTTTATGTGCTTATGTTATTGGTTACAGCGATCGCGAATCTGCCTTGGGCAATGGGATAGTTCATGCCAACTACGCAAGAAATCTTTTGAGGCGTTGGGTTGCGGAAGACTCACGCATTCGTGCTGTCTACGGTGGTAGAAAGGGGACTCTAACGGTTGAAGTCTGGATCGTTCATGACTTTTCGATCGTTCCTCATCCAACCCCGACGATTACTCCTTCCTCGGAAAGCCTAAACGTCGCTCAGAAGTTTTACGAATACCAATTCCCCTATATCAACCGGATAGACTCTGAAATGTTCGGCGAATACCAGTACCTCAATCAGGAGGCAATCTTGGACGGACTAGCTGTGATGATGGAAAGAGATCCTGGCTTGCACACGTACATCATTGCCTACGATGGGCGACTAGACCGCAAGGGTACTGCGCATAAGCTGGCGGAGCGTGATAGATATTACTTGGCTATCGAAAGTAACGTCGCCACCGAAAGGATCCATCTGGTAAACGGTGGTCGTCGCGAGCATCGCATTGTGGAATTGTGGATCGCCTCCTCAGATTCAGCTGTGCCTAAGGCCACACCAAGCACCCAGAACAGAACAACCAGGAGGCGTTGAGTGGCGTAGCGGCGCACCGCATCGAACAACGCTTAGAGCCGACTCCCCAGTTAGCGACCTCTATTCGTAGTTGCCTGGGCGAGTCGCTCAAGCGTCACGTTAGATTTCTTCCATATGACTGACGAAGGTTTAATCTATTGCGGCGCTCACATCGAAGATCTGGAAATTCTGAGCGCGTTGTCAGACGATCTAAACGCATGGAGCGGACTCGCCGGTTAGCGACCTTTGTTCGTAGTTCCGTGTGCGAGCCGCGCAAGCGTAACGATGGGTGGCTCCGTCATGTTGGAAAATGCCTATTATTTACCAAAGAAGAATAATGCTGAGAGTGGTAGTGGGCGTTGTTGTGGGCTTGGGGTACGGCGTTCTCGTCGGAGGTGTGATGTTTCTGCTGGATGATCGAGATCATTCTGGAGCCCTAATTCTCGACTATAGTGAGTTGTTCAGGTTTCTAACACTACTCGCAATGATAATCTCCGGCTCGGCTGGTGCTTTGGTAGGTTTGATCGTGACTATCTTTATAGTCGGGAAGATCAAGGCAGGGATAATTGGCTTTAGCATTGGGTTAGTGGTAATAGCTGGAGTTCTCTTCACAATGCGGATGTATGCAGATGTTCCATGGCATGATCGAGGTGGCTTGTTCTTGCTGTTCTTCATGCTCATGATCATGTTCCCTATGGGATTAGCCGCAGTTGGCGCGACGGCGGTGGCAGCGGCAGGAAAGGTCGGCTCGAAGCTTAACTCGCAACCCACCAACACGCGCTTGGAGCGGACTCGCCGGTGAGTAGCCTTTATTCGTAGTTGCGTGGGCGAGCTGTTCAAACGCAGCGTTAGCTTTCTCGTTGTGTGAAGAATGCCAAACTGGGAATTGAATCAGCGTACTGCGAATGAGTGGCGTGAATTGGGATTCTTTTACGACTATGACAAAGGTGAATCGTGCTGGCGACTGGTTGGTTCGCGTGAGGGCTTAATGAAGTTTGTCGAGTTGCTCGAGTCTTATGTGATGAAGCCGCAAAATGGGCAATTGTCTGAGCATCAGCATTATGGTCCTTATTTTTATCTCAAGCTAATGACTTGGTCTCAAGCGCAGATTACTGATAATGCCATCTGCGGAACGCTGTCCGATTTCCGACGGTTGGCGAATTTGGTAAGGAGCAAACTTGAGTCTCTCGGCGAAGGAAGCATCGTCACGATTGGTGATGAGTACGCTCCAAGTACGAGTGTTCTCCGTTTTGAAGTTAAAGAAGCGGGGTTTGATCCTGCACGAGCCGATCCTCTGTTATCGCCCGCCAGCTAACACCGCCTGGAGCGGACTCGCCAATGCGCGACCTCTACTCGCAGTTGCGTGTAGATATTCCGGACTGAGTCCCATTTAATCACGTCGTACCGAACACGCGCTCGGAGCGGACTCGCGATGGGCAGGCTTCTTTGTTAAGTTGCGTTGAGCGAACCGGTGAAGTGCATTCTGTCAGGAGGTAAGAGACGACATGAGAAGTTACGTGCTCAGGTTTTCAATAGCCGTTCTTACTTTCGTTGTCGGGATCATTGCTACTACAGTTTTCTACTCCCACCATGTGCTGCCGCCCTCTGCTCCTGCGCAAATAACCAGTGAAGCCGCTGAGACGCAACCGGACCGCATAGCGATGCCGGTGACTCACGAGCGAAATTACATCTCTCGTCGAGTTGTCGGGTATGTGAAAGACCGCGAAAACCACCCTGTCGCAGG
>QHXL01000385.1 GCA_003222935.1 Acidobacteriota bacterium | reverse complement strand
CTTTTGCGACGGAAGGAACGATCCTTGAACCGTAATCAGATGGTCCTTTGGGTCACCAGTCACAAAAAAGGCACGATGACGATTAGTGTCGTCATCGTGCGAAAGCAGAAAAGAAGAAAAGTTTTAACGCCTTTGGCCGCCCTGTTCGCCGCGACCGTCGCCTTGTCCTTCACCTAGATCATCATCACGTTCATTTCCGGCACCTTGACGCTTTCCAGTGGATTGATCGTCTTGCGGATTGCGACTCGGTGACTGTTGGCCGCCACCCTCTTGACCCTGGCTGCCCATATTTCTTTGATCTTCGTTTTTCATTTTGTCGTCTGCCATAGCGTTCCTCCCTTGCTGGTTGGTTGATCTGCAGACCGGAACGATTCAATGTTCCTTCCGCCTCGTTAAATCTTCAATCGAGTCTTAAACAACATTCGTGCCGTAAATACTTCTATAAAACAAGCGCATCATCCACTCTTCCTCAGAACTCAAACAATACAACGAGCGATGAAACAGTACAGCATGCGAGTAGCACAGACTTCAGTCAGTGCAGTGATGAGTCTTTTGGCGACGGCGAACGGCTGAACGTTGATTTTTGTTTTGCAACTCGGATACTGCAGAGACACAGACTGAAGTCTGTGCTACTCGCTCTGGTATCATCTGAGTGAATGGTTGCTGGTATCTACATCCACATTCCTTTTTGCAAATCGCGTTGTTCTTATTGCGACTTCGCAACGGGTCTCTACCAAAGCGATATCGCTGAGCGCTACGTCGCGGCGCTGGTACGAGAAATTCGTGCGACTACTCACACTAGGAATGTCGATACGATCTACTTTGGCGGTGGGACGCCTTCGATGCTGTCGCCTGCTCAAATCAGCCGGATTCTTTCAGCCGTCCATGAATCATTTGAGGTCCAACCAGAATCTGAAGTGACGATGGAAATCAATCCGGGAAGCGTGACCTCGGAGATACTCCGCGAGTTTCGCGCCTGCGGAATTAATCGCGCGAGTTTTGGTGCGCAGACTTTTGACGACAACGAACTCGCCAAACTCGGGCGTGCCCATTCCGCCGCGGACACTTTGAAAACCTTTCATTCCTTGCGGGAAGCGGGCTTCGATAACGTCAGTTTCGATCTGATTGCCGGGTTACCAGGGCAGACTTTTGTTGGTTGGCAGGAAAACGTCGAACGTTCGCTGGAGTTGAGACCTGAACACTTGTCGTTTTATCTATTGGAAATCCACTCGGCTACCCCGCTCGCGCAGCACATTGAACGTGGGATTCAGCCCAGGCCGGATGAGGATCTGGCCGGCGAAATGTACGAGTGGATGTTGGAACGCGCTTCACTCGCGGGCTATGGGCACTACGAGATTTCAAATCTTTGCCTGGTGGGCCATGAATCGCGTCACAACACCAAGTATTGGACGGGTGCGGCGTATTATGGTTTTGGTTGCTCAGCGCATTCTTACGATGGCGCCGGTCGTCGTTGGTCCAATGAGCGCGATGTTGCCAGGTATGTAGATGCAATAGTCAGCGGTAACACTCCCATCGTCGAACAGCATGAACTTACTCAAGAGGAGATGTGCGCTGAGGCAGTGTTCCTTGGTATGCGTATGATGAGAGGCATCGACACACGCGAGTATGAACAGCTGTACGGAGTAGATCTTCGCGAGCAGCACCGTGAAGACTTCAGTCGATTTGAGGAAGCAGGCTTGATTGAATTTGAAGGTGATCAGGTAAGACTAACTCGCACTGGCGCTTTAATGTCGAATGAAGTGTTTGCAAGCTTTGTCTGAAATGTCCGATATGCGTCTGTCTTGTCGTGACTAGATCATAGAGTCATTTCAGCAAACACTTGAGCGCTAAGGTTTCGCAAATGTGAGTCACGACAAGCTGAAGCATATCGGACATTCAGTGCATGTCGGACATTTCATGACCTTAATTATTGCCATTGATGGTCCATCGGGGTCGGGTAAATCTACGCTCAGTCGGATGATCTCGCGTGCGCTCAACTTGCTCTACATCGATACCGGCTCGATGTATCGTGCGGTCGCGCTTACTGTCATTGAAGGGCGCGTTGACCCAAGTGATAAAGAAGCCGTCGTTAAATTGGCAGAGGGGCTGGAAATAAATTTCGAAGGCGACCCTGATTCACTCAAGACGTTGATTGCCGGCCGTGATGTGTCGGAACTAATCAGAGGCGAAAGCGTGACTGAAATGTCGTCAGTCGTTTCGGCTATTCCGGGAGTCAGACGGGCGATGGTGGCGCGGCAACGGGAGTTAGGAAAACAGGGGGCAGTTCTTAACGGGCGCGATGTCACTACCGTCGTGTTTCCCCAGGCCGACTACAAGTTCTTTCTTACGGCTGAACCAAATGAACGGGCTTCACGACGGTTCCAGGAATTGACCAGTTCTGAAACGAGTCTTGAGGAAACGCTTGCCGACATGGTCGAGCGCGACCATCGTGATTCGACACGCGCCGATTCTCCTTTGAAGATTGCGGATGATGCAATCGTGATCGATTCAACAGGGAAGTCGATAGACCAGGTTTTTCAAGAGATGATGGAGAGGATTAGTCGCAGATAATGTTCACTGGAATCATCGAAGAGCTAGGCAAAGTGCGAAGCGTGGAAGAGCGTGGTGATAATGCTCGCATTGTCATCGAGGCTCACACGGTCGTCGAGGGTACAAATCAGGGCGACTCGATTGCCGTTAACGGAGTTTGTTTGACGGCGCTCGATCTGCACCCAGACTCGTTCGCTGCGGATGTGTCGAAAGAAACTTTGTCGCGGTCAACACTCGGCAGTCTTAAACCCGGCGTGGCGGTGAACCTGGAACGCTCCGTAACCCCGGCAACGCGACTAGGCGGCCACATCGTGCAAGGACACGTGGACGCACGTGGTGAACTGCTAAGTGTCGAAGATCATGGTGAATCGTGGACGGTTCGTTTCAGATTCCCACGCGAGGTAGCGCGCTACCTGGTTTTCAAGGGTTCCGTTGCAGTCGAGGGGATTAGTCTCACTATTGCTGAATTGGCGGATGACTACTTCGAGGTCGCGATTATTCCAAAGACGTGGGAAGTAACTAATCTCTCGCGATTGCAGGTGGGCGATCCAGTGAATCTAGAGGTAGACGTCATCGGAAAGTATGTGGAGAGACTGCTTGCGTTTCGAACCTTGGATTAGATGTTGCTGTAGAACTGTCCTTAATCTCGGACCTTACAGAAAGAAAGAATTGAAAGGCAACCAGGGCAGAGGACACCAAACTTGAAAAGTACAGGTTGGGAAGGGGCAAGTGGATTTAGTAGACCTTTTGCAAGCGGACCGAAGCGCGCCCCCGCTGGTCCGATCATTCGAGACGCTAAGATCCAGCGGGGGCGCGCTCAGGTACATTAACTAGAGGGACCTTCTAATTCGGCTTGCCCCCTTCCCAACCTGCACTTTTTCTAGTGACGTACCTTAGGCTCTATTTGCCCCCATGCCGAACCTGACTGAGCTAAGCAAGCTATCCTGTAACTCGCCTCCCAACCGGGTCTTTTTTAGTGAGGTGTCACTGGATTGTTGCTGGTTTCTCCAATCATCCCCTTTCGGTTAACATAACGCCCAGCTTTTCAAATCTCCCGATTACGGATTAGGACTCTTTTACGTGGCACTTTCACCAATTTCCGAGGCCGTTGCTGACATCCGTGACGGCAAAATGA
>QHXL01000384.1 GCA_003222935.1 Acidobacteriota bacterium | reverse complement strand
TGCGGATGCGACCGAACGCTCGGCCTGTACTAACTGATTCTGAACAGCCTGCCGATTAATCGATCGCAGGTGATGTTTTCGACGGCGGTAGACATCAAGCAAATCGACAAAGTCTTCCCAGCGTTGATCCAAACTCTCGATGTTGTGAGGAATCTGCTTCGTGCCGGTAAACTTCTTGTAGTTTGAGTAAATTTGATTCTTCATCCAGCGCAGATATTCGACCGCTTCTCGCTCGCGCGGATCAAATAACTTAATAAGAGCTTCGCGCTGTGTTTCTCTTTGTTTCAGGAGGCGGACCTTTTCGCGGCGATCAACGAGCCGTCGATAAACAGTACTTGCGGGCACGGTTGCTAGATAAAGAGTTTCAGCTGCAAGAGCCGCTACAAGCGGCGTAATATCCTGAACGTAAGCTGCGGCGACCGCAAAACCAGCCATCCCCCAAAAGTTTACGGGTTCTTTAAACGCTTCTTTCAGGTACCTGAGATCGAACTTAGGAAACTCGGCCATAAACTTTTAGGAATCGAATTACAAATCTTCAAACGAACATCGAGTGAATCAGGTTCATCCTGAGCGACTACCGTTGTTGCCGCCACTGGTTTCGCCTTCAGCTGGAAGCGCTTGCGGAGTCGGCGCAGACGTGCCGGCTCCGAGAAGACCCATATCTTTCTTATAAGCGAGCAATTTATCCTGGAGCTGCATATCCATCGCCTCGCGTTCAATATCCTGCATCTGGGTATCAACCGATGCGGCGCCCAGCTGCATTTTCGCTTCAGCAGCGGCCGCTCGGCGATCGATCTTGTCGCGCATCTCGTTGAACGTTGACGCATCGTCCCCGAGCTGGAACGACTCCATTGTCTGCGCAAGCTGTTCTTGCAACTTCGCCTGCTTCGACTGATTTATCAACTGCATCGCCTCAGCCGTGCGGCGTTGCATCTGAAGCACGTAATTGTCGCGTGCCTTAAGTGCTTGTTTCGATGCTGAGGTTGCGTGATCCAGTTGCTGTCCGGTCTTTTGCAGGTCTACTTGTGCTTGTTGCAACTGACCGATGTACGCGGTTGCGATATCGTCGCGACCCATCTTTACCGAGGCTCTGATTTTCGAGTCGAGATCCACCACCTGGTTCTCAAGGCGTTCTTTATTTTTCGCCAGGAGTTTTTCGGTCGCCATTACTTGTGCTACCGAATTGTTCAACTCCGGAACACGATCACGCATGTCTCGGATGGTCTGCTGAAGGATGAGTTCAGGGTCTTCAGTCTTTTCAATCACCCCTCCAAAAAGGGCACGCATCGAGCGTTTCATCCTAGTCCAAAGTCCCATTTCAGGTTTCCTCCAACGGTGAGATGTAAGATCTCTTCGGGATCGATTCCTTTCGAGCCGCGTTTCTGCCGCTTAACCACCCGACCTGATGTACGACGTATACGCTCAGGCGGTTTCAATTCACTCAAAAAACGCTAACGGGCTCGAAGTATAACAGTACCACTGAAAGCCTTCCACAGCGTCAGCCGTTGTTGCCCGAGGCAAGTCGCGCTTGTCCAATGTCCTTCCGAAACTGCACTCCGGGCCAGTGGACTATTTTAAGCGCCTCATAACAGCGTTTCAGGGCATCGGGTAGCTCGGGTGCTGCCGCCGTTACACCCAGCACTCTCCCCCCCGTCGCAAGCACTTTTCCTTCGTCTGACATTGCCGTGCCCGCGTGAAAGATCTGAACTTTGCTTCGATCAAACTCATCCAGCCCCTCGATTATTTCTCCGTGATCGTGTTTGCCTGGATAGCCTCTATTGGCTGCCACTACGCAGGCTGACGAACCTTCCTCCCACTCAATGCGAACCCTACCCAATTCCGTGTTCTGAATTCCCTGCAGGATGGAAACTAAATCCGTCTTGAGTCGGACAAGTATTGCCTGAGTTTCAGGGTCGCCAAACCTTACATTGTATTCGAGGAGTTTCGGGCCCTCGGGAGTTAACATTAAGCCAAGAAACAACACGCCCTTAAAAGGAAAGCCCTCGCGTTGCGCGCCCAACAGCGTCGGCTCAATCATTGTCCGAACAACAGTCTGAAGGGTTGCGTCGTCAATAATTGAGTTATCCGTAATACTGCCCATACCGCCGGTATTTGGACCAGTGTCACCTTCGCCTATGCGCTTATGATCGCGGGCCGCCGGCATGAGAGCGTAGTCCTTGCCGTCTGAAAAGAGGAGGATGGAAGCCTCAGGCCCCGTAAGTGTCTCTTCTAAAACGATTCGACTTGCGGCCTCGGCTCCAACTTGATGGCCCACCATGAGGTCTGTGATGGCCTTCTCAGCCTCATCACGAGAATTTGCAACGACGACTCCCTTACCCGCCGCCAGCCCATCAGCCTTGATTACCACTGACGATTCACTCGAGCCAAACTTTCCACTGCGCAAAAGGTCGAGTGCAGCGGAGGGCGTTTCAGCAACAGCATAGGCGGCAGTTGGTACACCGTTGCGTGCCATAAAATCTTTTGCAAATACCTTGCTCGCTTCGAGTCGTGCGGCTGCCGAAGTTGGACCAACAATCCCGAGCCCCTTCGACTCAAAGAGATCTACAATCCCCGCCGCTAAGGGAACTTCGGGACCAACAAAAGTCAGATCAATTGCACTTTGGGAAACAAACTGGGCCAAGCCTTCATGATCCGAAATACTGATCGGGACAAGCCTGGCTACTTCAGAGATGCCGGCATTTCCGGGTGCACAAAACAGTTCGACAGCTGCGGGTGACGTATGTTTGATGGTCCAAGCAATGGCATGTTCACGCCCTCCCGAACCGATGATTAGTATTTTCATTTGAGTGAAAGCGATGGTAACCGTTAGCGCCGGTATTAAGATGGCCCACCTGAATCCTATCAAGGGGTACGAGTTTTACTTGACACAGTTTCGCCATAGATATACTTTTTGCCCAACGACAGCCCAGTGAGAATGCTTGGCGCAGTTAATACTGAATCCTCGCCGGGAGAACAAATGACTTCCTGTCTGAAGAAGTTCGTTATTTAACCCGCCGGCATCATTTGAGTTTAGGACGACCCAGGGAGTAGATCATGTCACAGACGGAAGCCGCCTCAGAAGCTGTAATCAATCCGGAAAGTGAATACCAAGATAGAGCGATCAAATGTGTAGATTGCACTGAGAACTTTATCTGGACTGCCGGAGAACAAGTCTTCTTCCACGACAAGGGGCTGAAGAACGAACCGAAGCGTTGCAAACCTTGCAAGCAGGCTAAGAATGAACGATTAGCTGCGATTGCTGCCGCCCAATCATCGGGCGTACGACAACGCATTGAAGTCTCAGTTCAGTGCGCTCAATGCGGTCAGCAAACGACCGTGCCCTTCTATCCTTCCCAAGGTCGTCCGGTTTACTGCCGTTCCTGTTTCCTTGCCGGCCGCATTCCAGATCCAGATGCAGCACAGGCCTGACCTGACAATTAGCCAACACGGACTTTCAAAGAACACGGCAAACTAATAAATCGAATCAGCCGCCGACGTGCACGATCGGTCGTCGACCAGAGTCCTTCTCCGCTTTGCGCAGCA
>QHXL01000383.1 GCA_003222935.1 Acidobacteriota bacterium | reverse complement strand
TCTGCGGAAACCGGCTTTTCTCGCCTATCAATTTCTCAATCGGCTTGGGAGTGTTGAGTTGAAGTCGGAAGATAAAGACAGTTGGGCAACGAAGAGCGATCGCGGCGTCCAGGTTTTGCTATGGAACTTCACACCAGCAATAACTTCGGAAAGCAACCAGCGATTCTATGCGCGGGACATCCCCGCGAAGGACGCGGGTTCGTTGAGTGTCTCAATTACTGGTTTGCCGCCGGGTAATTACAAAAGAGAGGTTTACCGGATCGGGTACCAGTTCAATGATGTATACGGCGACTATTTGAAACTCGGTTCACCAGTGAATCTCAATCGAACTCAAGTAAGCACCTTGGCCGCGAAGAATGATGGACACGCGGTTAGCACGGAGCGCGTGCGAATAGGAAAAGGCCCTTTTGTCTACAACACTCAGATACGTGAGAACGATGTGTTTTTGGTAACACTCGAGCGGGTGAATGTCCGATAAACTTCAGTTTGTCGTGACTGAATAAAGTTAACTCCGGTGATAATCAGGCACTCCTGATAAGCACATCGACAAGCTAAAGCATGTCGAACATTTGGGCCTCACTTGTCGAACGTGGTCTGTGTAAGTCGAACGTTGTCCTGGAGACGAATGTCGCGCGAAGAGGAACCGATCAGAATCTTGAAATCACCTTTCTCAGCAGCCCAGGCCCGACGCGCCGGATCGTAAAAAGCAAAGGAGCTCCGATTGATAGGAATCGTAACGCTCTTCTGTTCACCAGCTTTTAGAAAGACTTTGCTAAAGCCCTTTAACTCTTTCACTGGTCGCGCAAGTCGCGGCTTCAAATCCTCAACATAAAGCTGCGGCACTTCCCCGCCCTCTCGCGAACCAACATTCTTCACGTCGAATGTGGCGACCAGCATTCCATCTTTGCCTTCCTTCGCTGGCGACACACTGAGATTCGAATATTCGAAACGCGTGTAAGAGAGTCCATAACCAAAAGGAAAAAGCGGCTCAACTTTCTTCGTATCGTACCAACGATAGCCAACCAGTAATCCCTCTTCGTAACGGACGGTTCCATCTTTTCCGGGATAGTTGTTCAATGCGTGAGCCGGCGAGTCTTGCAGTCGTTTCGGGAACGTACATGACAACTTGCCCGAAGGATTGACGTCTCCGAAAAGCATGGCCGCAAGCGCATTGCCACCTTCCATACCCGGATACCACGCCTGGACAACCGCTGGAACTTTCGCGAGCCAGTCGCCCATCTCCATTGGGCCACCACCGAAGAACACGACGATCGTTCGTGGATTTGCCTCGACCAGACGAGACAGCAACTGATCCTGACCGTAGGGCAACTTCATGTCGACACGATCTTTACTCTCCGCGTCGAAGAGAAGACGATGGTTCAGTCCGCCCACATAAATCACCAGATCTGCCTGACTCGCCGCACGCACGGCCTGATTCGCCAGTTCCTCGTTCTGTTTTTCGGCGTAGCCCATCGAGTAAGAGATTGTCGCCCGATCTCCAACTCGACGGACAAGCCCTTCGAGCGGTGTGACTTCATAGAATGTTTTTATTCTCGCGCTGCCACCACCGTAGTGTTGCAACTGAACTGCATTTTCTCCGATGACTGCGATTGACTTGACCTTGTCCGCATCCAGGGGCAAGGCGTTATTTTCGTTCTTCAAAAGAACCAGACTCTCCTCTGCAATCCGCCGTGCCGCAGCCTGATGTTCTTTGGTATTGATCGCGCCAGGTGATCGTCCTTCGATCGACTTGGTAGCAACGATTTGACGAAGGTTGCGTCTCGCCTTGTCGTCAAGCAACGACTTGGGAAACTTTCCGCTTTGCACACCATCACGAAATGCATCGGCCATGAAGAACTTTCCGTACGGTAAGACGTCGGTTCCCATTTCAAGGTCCAGGCCACCGAGTACCGAACCATCAGTGCTGTGCGTACCGGCCCAATCAGACATTACCAGCCCCTTAAAACCCCACTCATCCTTTAGGATTTTGTTGAGCAGGTAGTCGTTCTCTGCGCACCAGTAGCCGCGAAACTTATTGTATGCACTCATCACCGACAAGACTCCGGCTTCCTGCACGGCAGCTTTGAATGCGGGCAAATAGATTTCACGCAAAGCACGCTCGTCCATTTCCACATTAACGGTTCCGCGGTCCCATTCCTGATCATTTGCGACAAAGTGTTTTGCGCACGAAGCAACATCTTCAGCCTGGACCGCGCGAATGTAGTTCACGACCATGCGCGAACTCAGGAAAGGATCTTCACCGGGGTATTCGAAGTTGCGGCCATTGAGTGGCGTCCGCATGATATTCATGCCTGGTCCAAGCATGATCTGTTTCCCGCGCTGTCGAGCTTCCTCACCAATTACCTTACCGTAGGCTGTGGCGAGGTCAGTGTTCCAGGTTGCGGCAAGTCCAATGAGCGCCGGCATGAAACTGGCGAAATCGTCCGTGCGACCGGCAGGTTTCCACGTGTCCGGACCTACATCTTCGCGTACCCCATGTGGACCATCTGAAAGCCAACGTCTTGGCAAACCCAACCTGGGGATCGCAGCCGAGGTAAACTTCGAGTCGGCATGTACCAGCGCAATTTTTTCCTCGAGCGTCATGCGCGACAGTAGATCTTCAACGCGAGCGTCGAGGGGCTGTCCGATATCCATGTAAAGCGCTCCTTGCTCCTGGGCGTGTGAATGGCTCGTCATCACCAGAGAACCCAGGGTGACGAGTGCTAAACCGCTGAAAACCCACAGGTAGGTTTTGCTCGATCTTTTCATAGTTCTCCTTACAACATGGATGGATCGGGACAGTTCGAAACGGTTGCTCTGTCCTTTATATATAGGCAACTTTTCCGGCGACTTCTGTAAGCATGTACAACAAAGGTAGCAGCCGCGAGCGCCAATTGAGTGAGTTTCAGTTTGTCGGGATTATCAAATCGGATTAGCCGCTAACG
Source organism: Acidobacteriota bacterium (assembly GCA_003222935.1). Lineage (GTDB taxonomy): Bacteria > Acidobacteriota > Blastocatellia > Pyrinomonadales > Pyrinomonadaceae > PSRF01. The sequence continues at coordinate 5,169 of QHXL01000383.1, read as the reverse complement.
AATCCCTGCCAGCATCTCGACTAAGGCTTCGGGAGCTGACCATTGTGCATTGTGATCCGCTGTCAGTTGCAGCATGGTCCATCCCCGTTCTTTTGCACGCTGCGACTGGGAGAAGAAATCATCATCTTTCGCTTCCTTTCCCTTATCGACCGTCAAAATATAAGTCCCGGGAAGTTTTCGCGCAGCCTCATTCTTAAGGGATATTGGTTCAGTAAAAGTCTTCAAAGCCCAGGGTGGTACGATGTAGTCGCCCTTTGTCATTTGCTTTATGAAATCAGATCTTCCTCCGCCAAAAATCGTGTTCACACTCTCGCCATTATTTGGCACGAGTGCATCGAGATAGACCAGGCGCTTAATTCGATCGGGAACTCGATCCGCGACTCCGGTAATCACCATTCCGCCATAACTGTGCCCCACGAGAATAATGTCGTGGAGGTCTTCGAAGAGAATTGTATTCACTACATCATCGATGTGAGTGCTTAACCCGATATCCGGGCGGGCCAGGTGTACGCGTTCACCCAGTCCGGTGAGTTGCGGGCGGTACACATTGTAATTCTTCTCACGCAGTAACGCTTCGACCTTCTTAAAGGCCCACGCTCCTCCCCACGCTCCATGCACAATGACAATGGTCTGCTTAGCGGGTGGGTCTGGTTTTTGAGTTTGAGCGTCCGCCTGGAAGACTACACAGGTAAGCAAGAGAACGACCGAAAGCATCAGTGGCTTGAAATTCATGACTAACTCCGGTGATTGGTTGGCGAGCGGCAGAATCTTAACACGATTCTTCTCTGTGCTTACTCTGTGTCTCTGAGTCTCTGTGGTTAGGAACTTTTCACCACTGAGCGCAGAGGCACGGAGTCAGCACAGAGAGGAAACTTTGCTTTATGCGGCTGCGTACTCAAACTTGTTCATTCCCACAGAAAACCGGAGATAACTAATGAAGAGGAAGCTAGTGCTCGCTTTCCGAATCCTGCTCCTGACAGTTCTCTACATGGTCTGTCTATCACTGGCCTTCGCCCTCGTCATACCCAGACAACAAGGTATCTCGGAAGCAGAACAAGCAACGATACTTCCAGCTCTGCTCGCACTCAGCTTCTTAAACACGGCGGTTCTTGCTTACATTGTTTATCGATCTCGCTGGACCGGCTGGAAAATGATCTTAACGCTGTGCTTCGTTCTCTTCGGTGTGACCACGGTTATGCCCCAGATTGAAACCGCGGTGTTCGTGAGTTTACCGGCGGGATTATTGCCCCGACTCTTCTTTGCCGGTTTTCTATTTGCGGTAGTCTTCTCTCCGCTCGCAGTTTTGATCCTCGGTAGGCGGAATGCACACGATTCGAATCAGAACGACGTTTACCGGCTCCCACGTTCTGCAAAACAATGGTTCTGGAAGCTGAGCCTGGTTGGCCTGGTCTATGTTTTCCTCTATTTCACTTTTGGTTACTTCGTCGCCTGGCAGAGCCCGGCCGTCAGGACTTATTACGGAGGCACCGATGCGGGTACCTTCCTGGCGCAGATGCTCAGCACGTTACGAGATTCACCCTGGCTGCTGCTCCTGCAGTTCTTTCGTGGTTTGCTCTGGGCAGCTTTAGCGGTCCCGGTGATTCTAATGATGAAGGGAAAGTGGTGGGAAGCGGGACTCGCAGTCGCTTTGTTATTCGGCGTGGTGATGAATACGCAACTGTTGTTGCCAAATCCACTCATGCCGAAGGAAGTGCGGATGGCACATTTGCTGGAAACGGCGGTATCAAACTTTATCTTCGGCTGGGCGTTAGTTTGGATATTGAGAGATCGGACTCGCGCGAGTCGAATGTCCGATATGCTTTAGCTTGTCGTGACTTTACCTTAACGCTCCCAGCGGCTTCTAACATCACTCCCGACAAGCTAAAGCATATCGAACATTTCGTTGATCCATTCTTGTCTTTTATTCCGCATGTATAAGTGGAAGGTCGCGGAACAACGATTCTGCGACGGACAATGAATGGAGGCAGAAATGAAAGCTAGAGTTTTGACAGTTGCAGCACTTTTCGCCGTGGTCATGGTCTTTTCCGCGGCTCCGGCGTCCGCACAGGGAATTCCCCAACAGGCCCGCTTCATGGTGCCCTTTGAATTAGCGTGGGCGACAAGGTTTTGCCCGCTGGCGAATACACCGTGATTGGCGAGAGTGGTGACTTCATCAGGGTTCGCAGCAAAAATGGCAAAGAGACGTCTATAGCGCTCCCCAGCTGGCGCAGTGGTGCGACGCGAAAAACGAACGAAGTCGCGCTCGCGTTTCGACTTTACGACGATCAGTACCATCTTGCGACGGTCTGGCTACCGGATGGCGTTGGCCGAGAGTTGCGAAGTAAACGACAGATTGAGCAAAAGATGGCAAGCAGTGTGAAGATAGTAGAAATAACTGCACGGACTCGCTAGGTTTTGTCGGGGGTGTCCCTCCGTGGGCACCCCCTCGATGCTATTTGCAGTTACGTAAAGAAGTAGGGGTGCCCACGGAGGACACCCCTACAAACTTTTGAGACGATCAATGGTGTTCAGGAGGGCGCGAGTTTCGTGATAGCACTCTTTCCAGATGCGTGATTTTGTGTAGTCTTTGACTGAGCCGTCGGCCTCGATGGTGTCGAACACACCGCCAAACTCTTTGTCGAGTTGATGCAGCTTGATGAACTGCCACTGCAGCTGAAATGCTTTGAAGTACTTGTCAGTTTGTTTGCCGTATTTCTCGTGCATTAGCAACAATGCATTCAATCCCTCAAACTGAATCCACCACTCTTTACGCTTGTCTTCCGCTGCACCGAAAGTAGTTCCATCCCGATAGAAGCCACCGTTGGCTTCGTCCCAACCATAGGCGAGTGCATGGTCCACGAGGTTCTTTGCCATAGTTTCAGTCTTCGTGTACGGCATACGACCCAATGCGGCCTCCGCTTCCAGTATCAAATAAGCAGTCTCAACGTCGTGACCATAAGAATCGTGATCCGGAATCGGGCGCCAATCGAGGGTTAAGAAAAGATTCATCACTCCCGGTGCGACGCACACCTTATCGCGAACGATTTCGAGCAGCTCAGCCAACCGCAGGCGCAAAGTATCGTCAGGCCAAACTTCATAAAGCTGGGTAAACGACTCCAGGAGATGAATGTGAGTATTCATCGATTTGTAGCCAATTGGAAAACCCGCGACCGGGACATTGATCGCAGTTTCCGTTCGCTGGACCACCTTGCCTTCGCGTGTCAGCCATTCGAAGTATCCGCCATTCTTCGAATCATGAGCATGCTCGTCTATCCAGCGAAAAGTCTTTTGCGCCAACGCCAGGGCCACCGGGTTTTTGGTTGCGTTGTAAGCCGCCGTCGCGCCATATAGACCAAAGCTTATCCCATACAAATGCTTGCCATCGGTGTAAGCAGTGGAGATCTCATTCTTATCGTCCAATCCCCAGTAGAAGCCTCCATACTTTTTGTCCCACAGCACTTCGTTCAGATATTTCAGACCATGCTCAACAATAGGTTGATAATCTGACTTCATCTCGGGTCGTTGCATCATCACTTGCGATGCCACCCATACCATTCGTCCCTGGAAAACAGAGAACTTCCCTTCTCCGTTCGTGCGTTTCCAATCGCGACTAAAGTTTGAATAGAAGCCACCATGATCACGATCCAACGATCGCGGAAACCAGACACCGAGAACATCACGCCGGAGCGTTGCTTCCATTTCAGTCGCGAGTTTCAAATAAGTTTGGTTTTCAGGCATGACAAGTGGCGAGTAGTTTTTGTTTTTGACCTGCGCGGAAACGGGTAAAAGACTCTGGAAAAGGACGACCAACAAGAGCAATCCTGGAAGAAACTTCCGTTTGGATCTCTGTGCATTCTCTGTGTTCTCTGTGTCTCTGTGGTGCAAAAACTTCCCACGAAGAAAATCACCACAGAGACACAGAGAACACAGAGAAAGCACAGAGGTCATTTTTTGAGAGAGGCCTGTCTAAGGTTGTTGCAGCAATAACTCGAGGTCGATCGAAGCCACGTTATTCCTGACCTTACGGGTATTGTAGCGTTCGATATAGGCACGTCTTTCCGGCGTAAACGGGTACGTTTCCGACGACGAATAGGGATACTTCGTCATTCCATGAAAAGGTAGTGGGCCAACTTGATCGGGAGCCGCCGAATTTATATCCATCTCCTTGCTGTAGCCGTCGGCGTAGAGCAGAAAGGTCCGGGTCCACCCGCGTGGAAGCGAAGGCAGTTTCCTGGCGTCAAATGCGAGACTAATTTCGTCGCCCGGGCGGGCAATCACAAACATATCGTCTGACTTAAGAAGCAACTCTCGAACATCACCTTCTCGTGTGTAACTACCCGTCATCGTTTTCCATGGAGACATTAACGACACCTTTTGATAGTCGTAGCCAAACGGTTCACGTCCATCGGGTGTAACTTCGGCAGAAAAACCGCGCCAACGTAGGTTCGCGGCTATCGGGTCAAGATGGATCTGCTTTGTTAGTGATTCCCCGGCTGAGGTGTCCACCAGGATCTGATCCCAGTAGATTCTCATGCTGGTAACGATACGCACCTCCCGATTTGAACTCAAAAACTTTCCTGTGAGATCGACAGTTACTGTTTGAGGTCGTCCTACCGGGATACCAATGTCTTCAATAACAGTCTGCCACTTCCCCGCGGCATCTTTGACCTGTAAGGCCGGGAGCTGCATCTCCTTCTTAGCTTGCGATGCGGCCAGGTTATCGCTGGACCATGAGTAATCAGTCCACCCGGTTAATAACAGCGAAATCTTAGCCCTATTGGTCCGCTCGGAATGAGACCTACGCAAACGCGATTCAACTTCATCGAGGTTCATCGTCAACGTATGTAGATCGGCATAACCGCGAACTCGATCCATTTTGAAGTCGTCGGGATATCGACGGTCCATCTCAACGATGCGGTCCCGTACGTCGTGACCATGATCATCAACGGCACTGAGAGGCGGCCGCGCACCACGAGTCGTAAATAACCGGAATTCACGGGGCGGGGATGTCATGCCCTCGTTCGGGTAGACCGCAATATTGGCAGGATGATCGACGGCGATCAATTTGAATTGATCAGCGAAGACGGCCTCTTCCAATTCATTCGTCACGCGCAATTGATATTGACCGTTGTGTTCTTTCAACTGGTCGCTGCGTATCCGCACGTACTC
>QHXL01000405.1 GCA_003222935.1 Acidobacteriota bacterium | reverse complement strand
AAAGCAGACTACCGCAAAATGGCAAAGCATCTACCCGGGCATCGCCGTCACCGTAACAGTTGAGGGTCTGTACCCGAACATCACACACTTCGTTCGTGATATCGAAACCAGCCGACAGTTTCTGATCATTAACGGCATCGAACTTGAGGGAGTTAAGCAATCGGCCGCGACCCAGGATCAACCCCTGACTACGACTCAACTGGAGCCGACGAGAAGTGTGAGAAATCCGAAAAGCAGCACCACCGGCGTAACCGCGCCTCAGACTGAAATCGCTGGGGGACGCGGTGGCCTGGTGAGCCTGCGACTGGATATGGCGACCTATTTTCAGCGTCCCGAAGCTAAACCAGCCCCGGCGAATTAACTATGAAGTTCTTCGATCCAAACAATCCGAACGAGAAAAAGAAAATGATCGCGGCCGGCGCGTTGGGCCTGGTCGCGCTTATAGTTCTCGGGTACGTCTTCTTCGGAGGATCTTCAAAGACGCCGTCGAACACAAACGCGATCGCCCGGAATTCACCAACTCCCCGAGCGCCAGCAGGACCGACTCCCGTCGATACAACGCCTGATGATTGTTCATATTGTCGTGAGGTTATCTATAACGGATCAATTCCTCCGTATTCAGAAGCGAATCGAAACATATTCGCCTATTACATTCCGCCGTCGCCGACTCCGAAGCCGCCACCCTATGTTCCGACACCGACTCCGACGCCACCGCCGCCGTTGATTGCCTCGTCGCTTTCGCCGTCAAATGTTTACGCGGGCACACCCGCTGATTTCGCATTGCAAGTCAGTGGTGACAAATTCACCCCAGCCGTTCATATTTTTATCGATGGGCGTGATTTACCAACTCGGTTCATAAGCGCGCAGCAATTGTTCACGACGGTGCCGCAGAGCTTGATTACCAATCCCGGTGTGCGTCAAGTGGAAGTCCGAACGCCGGATCGAACGCTCTACTCAAACCAGATCACACTCAACGTGACGCCACATCCGGTGCCGAATTTCAATTACGTCGGCCTCATCGCCAAACCCAGATTCAATGACACCGCCGTGCTTCAGGACAAGAGCAGTAAGGACTTCATCAACGTGCAGCGTGGCGATCCAGTAGGTGCTCGCTTCAAGGTCGTCAGCATCTCTGAACGAGAAATTAAACTAATCGACACGACGTTGAAGATTGTAACCACGATTGCTTTTTCGACGGATCCGGGTTCGGGTGGCCCATACCGTCCGCCGGCCCGCACCGTTGACGATGAACCCATAAATGATGAGTAGTAACTTTCTTTCAAACAAGTCTGACGACGAGCGTGGGTATGCCCTCGTCTCGCTGATTCTGGTCATGAGTTTGCTGGCCCTTTTTGCTCTCAGCGCGGCCGAAAACGTTCGTCAGCAGGGGCAGCGAGAACGCGAAAAAGAGGCCATTTTCAGGGGCGAACAGGTCGCTGACGCTATTCGCTCGTATTACCGCTATAAAGGCGCGCAAGGCGTCAATTCATTGCCAAATTCCATGGACGATCTGCTTCAAGGAATTCCCAGAGGGACCAAGAAGCTTCAGATTCTTCGCAGCGAGGCCGCACATGATCCGCTTTCAAGTTCCGGCGAATGGAAATTGATCGGTCCGACCTCAGACAGTGTCAGCACCTTCGTAAAAGATCTAACCGTATATTCCGGCGGCAGTCCCCCGACTCCACGCGGAGACATGCAACGACTCGCATCTGTCATTCCACAAATGTTGAATGTGCTCGACACTGGATCAACGAGCACTGGCCGTGGTGGTGAAGACGGTTCCGCAGACTCGTCTGGTCCATTCCTCGGTGTCACGAGTCGCAGTCAGCGCAACTCGGTGATGACTTACTACGGAATCGATCATCATGACGGTTGGGTCTTCACTCCGCTCTTTAGATAAGCACACAACGCCACCTTCAATCATCGATCATTTGGCCGATCGATTGCGCGATCGTCGACACCGAATCGAACGATCTGCAACTCTTGATCGCGCGCACAAATTTCCAGTAGTAGTAATAAGTTGTTGACAACGATCTAATTAAGGTTTATATAGCAAGATGTCGTGCGCTGTTCTTTCTAGTCCACAAGACAAACCGAAGTACAGCATCTTGTGGTATTAACCTGAAACCGAAGAAGGAGAACTACCAATATGGCAACTAAGAAAAAGGCAGCCAAAAAAGGCGCTGCGAAAAAAGGCGGCAAGAAGGCCGCCAAGAAGAGATAGTTCGTTCAAGCAGGAAACAACGACCACGTTCAAGTGGCGCACATCCTATGAGGCCTTGAAGGCCCTTGGAAAGGAACGGCGAAAGCTTTCACAGCACGCCGTTCCTATTATTTTGTCCTCACGCTCTCTGTCTGCCGGTTCATGATCATTTTCGTGTTTCGTGTATCCTCTCACTCATGTTCCGCGTCGCACTCGTTGAGCCCGAAATTCCGCAAAACACAGGGAATATAGCCCGCCTCTGCGCCGCGACGAGGACCCCGTTACATATCGTGGGCGTCACCGGATTTCGCATGGATGACCGGGCCGTGCGGCGCGCCGGTTTGGATTACTGGGATGAGGTGTCCATCATGCGCCATCGCGACCTGGACGAATTACGGGCAGCGCAACCACTAACTCGGTTGCTTTACTTCTCAACCAAAGGTGAACGATCACTCTGGGATTACAAATTTGAGGCGCAGGATTGTTTAGTGTTTGGTCCCGAGACCAGCGGCTTGCCCGAAGCACTCTTAAACGAGAACTGGGAACGATGCCTGACGATTCCGATGCTCAATCCAAATGTGCGCAGCTTGAATCTGGCGAATGCCGTATCAATTGCTCTCTATGAAGCACTGCGACAACTCCAAACGTCTCGCTCCTAATCCTCACGATTGCGTGGTGGCGATTCCTCGGTCTCATCGTCGTCATCGTCGCGGTAAGTCTCATAATTCGTCGCGTCATCGTAGTAATAGGACTCTGGCTTCTCATCTCTGCCGGTCGAAGACTCGTCACCCTGATCAACTTTGGATTGCTCGAGAATATGCTTCATGATATCCGCCGTGCGCCTGCAACTTCCTAGAATATACCCGATAACAAATACGGCGGTCTCTGGCCTAACTCATACAGAACAAGTTGCGCATCTGTTACGTGGTGGCGCGACCTTCATACAACTTCGGGAGAAGACTAATTCCCCCCGCGCATTTTTCGATGACGCGGAAAGCGCAGTGCATTTGGCGCGTGCTGCCGGCGCCGCGATTATCATCAACGATCGCGTTGACCTCGCACTTGCTCTGGGAGCATCCGGAGTTCACCTGGGACAAACGGACATGCCGGTGAATGCGGCAAGGCAACTTCTGGGTCCTGACGCAATCATAGGTTATTCGACGCATAACCTCGATCAGGTGGTAGAAGCATTAGAACTGCCGATTAATTACCTTGCGTTCGGCCCTATCTTTCCAACCCGGACCAAGGAGAATCCTGATCCGATCGCTGGGGTCGATGGCCTCCGCGCCGCAAAAACGCTCGCGGGAGAACTCCCCGTCGTCGCTATCGGAGGAATTGACGAAAGTAACATGGCTGATATCTTTACGGCTGGAGCAGATTCAGCCGCTATAATCTCAGGAATCCTCTCCAATGCTCAAAATATCGCCGCGAATCTTCGAAAAATGATGCGCGCAGGATCGCAACAACCCCGCTAAACATTTTTTGCTTGCGTTTTCTCGAAG